>DATMVU010000858.1:0-2613 GCA_035562875.1 Actinoplanes sp.
CGGTGGCGACCTTGAAGCCCCGGATCAGGAACCCGAAGATCAGGACGCCGACGATGATCGCCTCGACGAAGTACGCCTGCCACATGGTCGAGCCGAGGAACCTGCTCCGTTTCACGGCGCCCGGCTTCTGCCGCTGGCGGACGAAGACCAGGTAGAGGATGCCGACCGTGCCGAGGATCCCGATCCACTCGGTGACCAGGCCGAAGACCACCCAGTGCCCGATGATCGGCAGCCCCAATTTCGGGCTGACCACCTCGAAGTAGGCCTCGAGCACCAGCGACGACAGGATGACGAACGAGACCATCACCAGCCAGTGGGCCGCGCCGATCGCGCTCCACTTGAACATCCTGGTGTGACCGACGGTCTCCACCAGCATGGTCTTCGTACGGGTTTTCGGGTCCTCGAAACGAGCCGGGTCCGGCTGGCCCTGGCGGATCACCGCGGTGATCGTCATGACGGCCCGGACCGCCAGGTAGACGGCCACCACCGTGATTGCCCCCGCTAAGACGGTGGCGACTATCTGCGCGTAGCCCATCTGCGTTGTGCCTCCTCGGTCGGCGGTGCGCCAACCTATGTTACTCATGAGTAATAGACGGGCAAGCGCCCCACGCCGAAAGCGCACCCCACGCAGAGCCGGGGTGCGCTAATTTTCGGAGATTTTCACATGTACGCGGGGGCTTTAACGCCAGCGGGACAGCAGGCCCAGGGAAGCCACCATGCAGCCGAACCCGACCGCCAGGTTCCAGTAACGCCAGCTCTCCACCGGCCACTGCTGAGAGGACAGGTAGTAGATCACCAGCCAGGCGATGCCGACCACGATCAAGGTCACCGCGGTGGCGGGCAACCAGACCGGACTCGGTTTGTTGGTCGCGCCCTTGACCGCCGGGCTGATGTCCGACGGCGGGGTGTAGACCTTCTTCTTGCGTACCTGAGACTTGGGCACTGTCTTCTCCTGACCGCTGAGCGGCTCCGGAAGTCCCGAATGCTGCCCGTGGCGAATACTGTTCGCCCGCTAGCGTAGTCAAGGCGGTACGCAGACAGGCACCCGCCGGGGAGAGAAAATACCCCGAGCGTCTGTTCCCGAGGGGGCTGAGTGGCTTTTTCAGAGGGTGGAGCTTCCTGGAAGCTCGTCTTCCGGCGTGTCGCGCGCGGTCTGCGCCCGCCACATGATCGCAGGCGTTCCGTCTGGTCGGTGGGGGTTCCGCTGATCGCGCTCGCCGCAGGTCTGTTGTTCACCACGTCGGCGACCACGGCGGACGGTACGACCCTGCGTGAGGACCGCCGGCCGCAGCTCACCCAGCTGATCGCCGAGAAACGCAAACGTCTCGCCGCCAGCGAGCACGAGGCCGCCGATCTGCTGACCGAGGTGGATCGGGAGACCGGCCGACTGGCCGAACTGGACCAGCCGGCCCAGAACCAGGCCAACGCGCTGCGCCTGTCGGCCGGCTTCTCGAAGCTCACCGGTCCGGGGGTCACCGTCACCCTCAACGACTCACCCCGCCGTGGTTCGGATTTTGTGGACAACGCCCCGGACAACGACGATCTGGTCGTGCACCAGGGTGACGTCCAGGCCGTGGTGAACGCCCTCTGGGCAGGTGGGGCCGAAGCCATGACGATCATGGATGTCCGGGTGATCTCCACGAGCGCGGTACGCTGTGTCGGCAATACCCTGCTCCTACACGGTCAGGTCTTCTCACCCCCTTTCAAGATCACCGCGATCGGCGAACCCACAGCCATGCATCGCGCGTTGGAGTCCGCAGAGGGAGTCAGGCAGTTTCGGGAGGCCGTCACCGACTTCGGGCTCGGTTACACGGAAAAGGTGGAAAAGAACGTGACAGTGCAGGCGTACGACGGATCGACCGACCTCCGTTCGGCGCAGGCAGCCCAGTGACGGCCCCGTCCGGCTCCGGCCGTCATCGTGCCCCGGACAGCGACGCGCTGACCGCACAGACCGCCTACATCCCCCGGCTCACCGACGCCTCACCCGACGGCGTCCCCGGCGGGCCGCTCACACCCCCGGGCAGCGCCGGCCTCAACAGCGACCCGCGGGCGCACCAGCAGGCCGCTCCCGGCCCCTCAGCGGGTCTGAGCGTGCCGACACCCCCGCCCCCGGCTCCGGCACCGGATCCACGTGCCATGCCCGCCAGCGAGCCGCTGAGCCAGCCCTACGGCGGCACCACGACGGCCTGGGCTCCGGCGAGCGACCAGAAGCCCTCCTGGGCGCAGTCGAACCCGGCCTGGGCCGCACCGACGACCACGACCGGAGCCACACCGGGACCTCCGCCGCAGGCCGCCCCGCAATCACCGACCAGCGCTGCGCCAGGATCCCCGGCACAGGCTGCCCCGCACTCCCCGACCGGCGCCGCTCCGCAGGTCCCCGCGTGGGCCGCTCCGACGACCACGACGGCGGTCACCCCGCAGGGCCCGGCGTGGGCCCCGGCGACGACCAACACCGGTGCCACATCGCAGACTCCGGTATGGGCCCCTCCAGCAGCCGCCACGGGGGCCACCCCGCAGGTTCCGGCACAGGCCGCCACGGGAGCCTCCCAGCAGGTTCCGGCACGGGCCGCCACGGGAGCCTCCCAGCAGGTCCCGGCGTGGGCTGCCAAGCCG
>DATMVU010000859.1:0-3547 GCA_035562875.1 Actinoplanes sp.
ACACGATCTCCATCGACGGCACCACCGGCCGCGTCTACCAGGGTGAGGTGCCGGTCCGCCCGAGCGAGGTGGTGCAGTACTTCGAAGGCGACCTCGACCCGGCGAGAGCCAACGATCCGCTGGTCGCGGCGGTGCACCGAATCCTCACGCACGCCGACGGGAAACGCCGTCTCACCGTGCGCACCAACGCCGACACCGGCACCGACGCCGCCCGCGCCCGCCGGTTCGGCGCCCAGGGCATCGGGCTGTGCCGCACCGAGCACATGTTCCTCGGCGACCGCCGCGAACTCGTCGAACGCCTGATCCTCGCCCGTGACGAGGCCGGGCGGACCGAGGCGCTGTCCGCCCTGCAGCCGTTGCAGCGCGCCGATTTCCTGGACATCTTCCGCGAGATGAACGGCCTGCCGGTCACGATCCGGCTGATCGACCCGCCGCTGCACGAGTTCCTTCCGTCGCTGGAGGAACTCGCGGTCAAGGTCGCCGTCCAGCACGAGCACGGTCAACGTGTCGAACATGATGAACAGCTCCTCGCCGCCGTCCGCCGGATGCACGAGCAGAACCCGATGCTCGGCCTGCGTGGGGTACGCCTCGGACTGGTCATTCCCGGTCTCTTCGCCATGCAGGTCAAGGCCATCGCCGAAGCCGCCGTCGCCCTCGCCGCCGAAGGTGGCAACCCCCGCCCGGAGATCATGGTGCCGCTGGTGGGAGCCGTCCAGGAGCTGGAGACGGTGCGTGCCGAAGCGGAACGGATCATCGCCGACATCGTCGGGGCCTCCGGCGTCGAGATCCTGATCGGCACCATGATCGAGGTGCCGCGGGCCGCCCTCACCGCCGGCCAGATCGCCGAGGCCGCCGAGTTCTTCTCCTTCGGCACCAACGACCTCACCCAGATGGCCTGGGGTTTCTCCCGCGACGACGTGGAGGGCGCGTTCTTCTGGCGGTACCTGGAACTGGGCATCTTCGGCATCTCCCCGTTCGAGTCCATCGACGCCGACGGTGTCGGGCGTCTGGTCCGGATCGCTGCCGAGGAAGGCCGTGCCGCACGCCCCGGCCTGAAGCTGGGTGTCTGCGGCGAGCACGGCGGTGACCCCGACTCGGTCCACTTCTTCCACGAAGTCGGCCTCGACTACGTCTCCTGTTCTCCCTTCCGCGTCCCGATCGCCCGCCTGGAAGCCGGCCGGGCCGCCGTCACCTCGGAAGGCTCCGACCACCGCTGAACGTCAAGACCCTTTGCCGGTACGGACCAGGCGGACCCGTCGAATCCACCCCTCCCGTGGCATCACGCGAGGGGTGCGGGACCGCACGGCCGTGCCGCGACTGCCGGGCGTGAGCGTCACCTCACGGTCCTTCAGTGCCGGTAACCTACCGCCGGGGTACGACAGAAAATCCGGGCGGATGGAGCTGACCCGATCAGCTCGAAAACGTCGGGGCCGGGGTCTAGCGTCCGAGGGGTTGGAGTCAACGACGACGATGGAGCAGCCATGACGTCCCGCCTCAACCCGTACCTGTCGTTCGACGGCAAGGCCCGCGAGGCCGCCGAGTTCTACCGCTCGGTCCTCGGCGGTGAGCTGAAGGTCAACACGTTCGGCGAGTTCGGCGCCCCCGAACCGGCGATCAAGGATCTGGTGATGCACGCCCAGCTGGAGACGCCGGAGGGCTACACACTGATGCTGTCCGACACCCCGCCGGGGATGGAGTACAAACCCGGCACCAACATCACGGTGAGTCTCAGTGGTGACAGCGGTGACCTGCTGCGCGGCTACTGGGAGGGGCTGTCCGCGGGTGGCCAGATCAGCGTGCCGCTGGAGAAGCAGATGTGGGGCGACGAGTTCGGCCAGTTCACCGACCGTTTCGGCGTCCCGTGGATGGTGAACATCGTCGTCTGACCCGGTGGCCAGGTTCCGCGCTCAGGCCTCGGTTTCCAGGGCTGCCGTACTCGCGCCCTCGGTTTCCAGGGGCGGTCGCGTTCAGACTTCGGTTTCCAGGGCGTCGCGGATCGGGCGGAGGGCGGCCAGAGCCTTCGGCAGGCCGTCCTCCCACAGGTCACGCCACTCGGAGTCGTCGGCGGCGACCCGGTCCAGTGCCCGCAGGGCGAGGGCCGGCAGGTCGCCGGGGATTTCCAGAGTGCCGCCGCCGGTCAGGAAACCGGGGGCGTAAGAAGTGGTCAGCGCGGTGCCGCCGGGCTGGAGTGAGGCGACCACCGCGGCGGCGGCGACGGCCCGGTTCGCCGGATCGCTGTCCAGGTACCCACTGTCGTGCAGCACTTCGCCGAGGGCCCGCCGAATGAGGGCGACACGCTGTTCGGGCCCGGCGTCCTGCAGCTCTCCGCTCCAGTCGGCCGCGTCGTCGTTGTCGAACGGCCCGAAATCCCAGGTGCCCATTCGTGTCCCTCCGATGGCTTTCGGGCGCTGTACCCAGGAAATGATCACACATCGGTGAAACCGGATCCGCTCGCACCGCCGGGGTTCATCGGGGTGACTCCGAACACGGAGTGTTCATAAGCACGTCCTTACTTTCCGTGTCGGTGTTCCGACGCCAGCGCAGGGCCCGTTTTGTGAATGCGAGTCTTAATTGTTGACCCAATTACGACATGGCTGTTCAAACTCATGATGATCTTCCGTCTGTTTTGTTGTGAATGGTCGATATCGGGGTGGCGGGCGAACTGTGGCGGTCGCCACCTACCGCATTCCTGGGGGTGACTGTCCGAACAGACTCCTGCATAGAATCTCGGCTAATCAGCATCGGAGCCAGGGGGGCCCGTGCGCCGCGGGGCGGCGACGATGGTGCCGAGGGGGAGAATTCCGTGATGGTCGAACGGCCGGTCCGTGAGTGGCAGGGATTGATCATTCCGGATCCCGGGGTCTACACCCTGGACGAAGCCCACAAACGTATCGGTTTCGTGGCACAGCACATGATGGTCAGCCCGGTCCGGGGCGAATTCGCGAAAGGCGCCGCGACGATAGCGGTAGGAGTCGATCCGCTCCAGTCGTCGATCAGTGCGTCCATTCGGGCGGACAGCATCAACACGCACAACCCGGAACGCGACGCACACCTGTCGAGCCCCGATTTCCTGGACGTCGGCCGTTATCCGACGCTCGAGTACCGCAGCACCGGGATCAGCTGGGAAGCCGACAGCGACCCGATCTTCAACTGGGCGCGGCTGCGGAACAATCCGCTCAGCCGCCGGGGGACGGTCGCCGATCTGCCGCCCGCGGCCACCCGTGCGTCCGGTCGCTTCGTGATCAACGGCCTGCTGACGGTCAAGGACGTGACCCAGCCGGTCGACATGCACATGGAGTTCGGCGGGGCGCGACGGGATCCGTACGATCGCGAGATCTTCGGTTTCAGTGCCTCCGCCGAGATCGACCGGGAGGCCTTCGGCCTGGTCTGGAACGTGGTCCTGGAAGCCGGCGGCTTCCTGGTCGGCAAGAAGATCCGCATCGAGATCGCCGGCGAGGCGATCCGCAGCGCCTGATCACCCGGCCGGCTGCGGCCGGCCCGCGCGATTCGCGGACCGGCCGTTATCGATCAGTAGTCGTAGTCGCCG
>DATMVU010000860.1:0-7296 GCA_035562875.1 Actinoplanes sp.
GTGAGCAAGATACTGGCGCGATGAGCACGAGCCGTACGATCCGGGTCACCGTCCGCGGGTCCTTCGACAACCTGACCGACGCCCAGAAGGCGGAACTGATCGCCGCCGGGGACCAGCACGCCGACATCCTCGCGGTCGAGTATTCCGAACAGGGCCATCTGACGTACGACCTGGCGGCTCGCCCGTTCTTCACCTTCCGGTTCGGCGAGACCGTGCACGATGAGGCCGAGGTGCCGAAGGTGACGGCCCGTTCCGAGGCGAAGGCGGCGGAGTGGATGACCGGGCGGGGGTACGGCTTCAAGCGGATCACCTCGCAGACCGTTGACCTGTCCGAGGTGCCTCTCGGCAAACGCGGACGCAAACTCCAAGGATGAACAGGTCAACCATAGGTTGACGATTCTCGGATCGTCAACCTATGGTTGACGCCATGACGACTACACCAGTACGTCTCGACGACCTCATCCACGCCGTCTCCACCGGCCACCCCGACAGCCCCCTGGACGCCCTGTCCGGCGCCGTCCAGCTCTCCGACCACCTCGGCGACCTCGCCGACCACCTGATCGGCCACTTCGTCGACCAGGCCCGCCGCTCCGGCGCCTCCTGGACCGAGATCGGCCGCAGCATGGGCGTCAGCAAACAGGCCGCCCAGAAACGCTCCGCCCCACCCGGCGACCCGTCCCAGGGCTTCAACCGCTACTCCAGCCTCGGCCGCGCCGCCGTCGTCGCCTCCATGGCACACGCCGCCCGCCTGCGCCACAACGACATAACCCTCGGCCACCTGATCCTCGGCCTGCTCGACCAGACCGACGGCCTCGCCGTACAAGCCGTCCTGGCCCAGGGCCACACCGTCCAGGACATCCGCGACCGGGTCACCCCGCCACCCGGCGACGCCGAGGCCAAACCACTGATCCCCTTCGACACCCACACCCGCAAAGCCCTCGAACTCACCTTCCGTCACGCCCTGCGCCTGGGCCACGAGAAGGTCGGCACCGGCCACATCCTGCTCGCCGTCCTGGAGGAGGGCGACCCCCTCGACCTGGACCGCACCGCCGTCGAACAGACCGTCGCCGCCGGCCCACAGGAGGACTGACCGCCACTTGAGAAGAAAATCCGGGTGCAACCAAGCAGCAACCGAGACACCCCTCCGGCTGCACCCGTAGCCGCGAAAAGTTCCCCCTGTACGCCGGTCAGCCGACACAGGGGGAATCGCTATGACGACGACTGTCACCGCTGCTCAGGAAGAGCTCATCCGCGACAACATGGCGTTGGTCGGTCACATGGTCCGCGAGACCCTCTTCAAAGTGCCCCCGCACGTGCACCGCGACGACCTCGCCTCGGCCGGCTACTCCGCCCTGGTCACCGCCGCCCAGGCCTTCGACACCGCACGCGGCATCCCGTTCGGCCGATTCGCCGCCGTCCGCGTCCGCGGCGCCCTGCTCGACGAACTGCGCAGCATGGACTGGGCGTCACGCTCGGTCCGCGCCCGCGCCCGCCGCGCCGACGTCGCCCGCGAGGAACTCACCCGCAAGCTCGGCCGCACCCCCACCGCCGACGAACTCGCCGAACTGCTCGGCGTCGCGGTCAGCGAACTCGCCCACGTCGACGACGACGTCCAGCGCGCCGCCGTACTGTCCCTGCAGGGCTTCAGCGCCGGCACCGCCGAGGACATGGTCACCGAACGGGCCCTCAACCCGGAGGAGACCCTGCTGCACCGCGAGCGCCTCGGCTACCTGCACGACGCGGTCACCGTGCTGCCCGAGCGCCTGCGCTACGTGGTGGAGGCCTCGTTCCTGCGCGAACGCCCGCTGTCGGAGGTCGCCGCGGAACTCGGCGTCACCGAATCCCGGGTCTCCCAGCTGCGCACCGAGGCCCTGGCCCTGCTGCGCGACGGCCTCAACACCCACATGGAACAGCGCAACACCCCCGCGGCCAAGGACGGGTGCGTCGCCCGGCGCCGCGCGGCCTACACCGCGCAGATCGCCAAACATTCCACGATGGCGTCGCGACTGTCGGCGACCGACGTCCAGGGACAGCTGCTGGCCGCGGCCTGACCCGCTCTCCTCGTACGATCTCAGCCGGCTCGTCTGAGGTAGACGTCCTCGAGACCGTCCTCCGGGTCCCACTGCTCGCCGATCTTCTTGAAGCCGAGCCGGGTGGCGACCTTGCGGCTGCCGACGTTGTCCGGGCGGATACTGGCCCGGACCGCCGTCACCCGCGGATCGGCGTCGGCCCGGCGCAGCAGCTCGGCCAGGATCGCGGTGGCGTAACCGCGCAGCCGATACTCCGGCGCCACCGTGTAACCGACCTCCACCGTCCCGCCGGCGTCCGGCGGCCCGTGGAAGCCACCGTGCCCCACGATCACCCCTTCGGGTTCGGCTATCACCGCCCGCGCGATCCAGTCCGCGGCCTCCGGATCCCGGCGGATGTCGGCGAGGCGCACCTCCCACAGCCAGTTCTCGTCCACCAGGAACGAGCTGAGCGGATGCCCGGCCGCAGCACTGGCGGCGTCCAGATCCCCGGACAGCAGTGCGGTCAGGGTGGCGGGGGAGAGCGTGAGCAAGCGGATGGTCGCCATCGCCGCATGATCACACAACGTGGTGACCCACGGCACCAAACAGTTGTGCACAATTGAATTGCGGGCTACTGTTCTGCCATGCGCGAGAGCACCGCACTGGACCAGATGATCTGCTTCCAGCTCTACGCGGCCAGCCGCGCCATGACCGCGCTCTACCGGCCGCACCTCGAACCCCACGGCCTCACCTACCCCCAATACCTCGTCCTGCGCATCCTCTGGCACGACGGCCCCACCACGATCCGTGACCTCGGACGCACCCTCAAACTCGACTCCGGCACCCTCAGCCCCCTGCTGAAACGCCTCGAGACCCAGGGCCACATCCACCGCGCCCGCGCCACCCACGACGAGCGCACCGTCTGGATCCACCCCACCGAGACCGGCCTGCACCTGCAGACCGCCATCGGCGACCTCACCCAGGCCCTCATCTGCGCCACCGGCCTCACCGCCGACGAACTCACCCAACTGCACACCCTCCTGCACCGCGCCCGCGGCACAGGCACCCCCTGAGGAAGGAACCACCCCATGACCGACGTCCTCTACACCGCCTCCGCCACCGCGACCGGCGACGGCCGTAACGGTCACGTCCGCTCCAGCGACGGCGTCCTCGACTTCGACCTCGCCATGCCCAAGGAACTCGGCGGCGCAGGCGGCGCCTTCAGCAACCCCGAACAGCTCTTCGCCGCCGGCTACGCCGCCTGCTTCCACAGCGCCCTCAAGCGCGTCGCCTCCATGCAGAAGATCAAGCTCGAAGACACCGCCATCACCGTCGACGTCAGCATCGGCGCCCTGCCCACCGGCGGCTTCGGCCTCTCCGCCGTCATCGAAGCCGAACTCCCCGGCCTCGACGAAACCACCGCCAAGGCCGTCCTCGACGCCGCCCACCAGATCTGCCCCTACAGCAACGCCACCCGCGGCAACATCGAGGTCAAGCTCAACCTGGCCTGATCCATGACAGAAAGCCGGGCCCCATCGAGGGCCCGGCTTTCTGTCATCTGGTCGCTCTCACCCGTTCAGCCTCACGTGTTCGCTCTCACCTGTTCGCGAAGACGAACGCACCCTCCACGTTCGGCTCCGGACGATGCACCAACTCGGCCTCCACCGTGAACCCGGCATCCCGCAACCAGCCCGCCACCCGGGCCGCCGGACGCCGATGCACATACACGTTCATCGGATGACCGCCATAACCCTCGGACTTCCACCGGACACCGTCCCCGGCATGAAAACCCAGCAACAACACCCCACCCGGCCGCAACACCCGCCGGAACTCCGCCAGCACCCCCGGCACCTCGTCATCCGGCACATGAATCAACGAGAACCACGCCAGCAACCCGGCCAGCGACCCGTCCGCCAATTCGAGACCGGTCATCGACCCCACCTCGAACCGGACCCCAGGAAACTCCCGCCGCGCCACCGCCACCATCCCCGGCGACAGATCGATCCCGAACACATCCAGGCCCCGCTCCCGCAGAAACCCGCAGATCCGCCCCGGACCACACCCCACATCAGCCACCGGACCCACCGGAAGCGCCCTCACCACCTCGGCGAACAACCCCAGAATGCCCCGCTGGAACGGCTCACCCGCCAACGCATCCCGCAACATGTCGGCATAACTCACCGCCACCGTGTCGTACGAGACCCGGGTCTCCCGCACCCAATCCGTCACGCCGCCCACTCCTCAGCCACCACACCCACCACGGAATCCGACACACGCAGCAGGCTATAGAGACCCCCGGAGGCTGAGCGCCTACTCGTACCGGTACCTCAACGCGTCCGCCTCCCGCTGCTCGATCTCCTCGATCGTCAGCCCCGGCTGCCGCATCTGAGCCAGCATCACCTGCGCCGACGACGGCTGCGCATCCGCAGGCAACCACCGCTCCGGCTTCCACGCCCCACTACGCAACAACGACTTCGGGCAGTGCGGGTAGACCTCCTCGATCCCCACCACCAGCGCGCTCACCGGAGGCTTACCCACCGCCGTCAACTGCCCCAGCAACTCCGGATCGGTCGACACACACGCCCGCCCGTTCAACCGCAACGTCGTCGTACGCCCCGGAATCACGAACAACAACCCCGCCCGCCCGGTGACGACCACATTCTGCAGAGTGTCCAGACGCTTGTTACCCGTCGCATCCGGAATCGCCACCGTCCGCGAATCCAGCACCGACACGAAACCCGCCGGACCACCCCGCGGCGACACATCACAATTTCCGGCCGCATCCACACTCGCCACCATCACTAGCGACGAACACGCGATCAACCGCCGCGTCTCCTCGGTCAACTCCGTCATCTGCTTCCGCAGAGCCGGCTCGCCGGGCGACTCGTACACCCGGCGCAACCCCTCCACATCAGCGACCGCATCCCGCCGCAACAGATCGAACACACCGGTACCGACAATCGACGTCATGGCCCCATCCGACCGACCCGCCGCCACCTTCGTCAACCGCGTTCTCACGGTTTACGAGCCAGACCCGCCCAGTAGTACGCCGTCCCCAGACCATCCGGCTCCCCGTCCGGACGCCACGACATCACCGGCACCACCCCCGGCTCCACCAGCTCCCAGCCACCGAAGAATCGGGCCACCTCCGACCGCACCCGCGGCACCAGCACCATCCCCGCCCCGGTGGCCGCACCCACCACCGCATCCATCGCCACCGGATCGAAATCCTGACCCGGATGCGTTACCGCCACGTAACTCCCCGACGGCAACGCCTCCAGCAACGCCGCCACCGCACCCCACGGATCATCCGCATCCCGCGCCAACATCAGCACCGCGATCAACAACAACCCCACCGGCTCACCCGGATCCAGCAACCGCCGCAACTCCGGATGCCCCAGGATCTGCTCCGGCCGGGTGAAATCCGCATCGATGTACGCCGTCCGCCCCACCTCCGAACCCACCAGCAAAGCCCGCGCATGCGACAACACCAGAGGATCGTTGTCGACATACACCACCCGGCAGTCCTCGGCGACACCCTGCGCTATCTCATGCACGTTCGGCCGCGTCGGAATCCCCGTCCCGACATCCAGGAACTGCCGGATCCCCGCCGTCCCCGCCAGGTACCGCACCACCCGGTGCATGAACGCCCGGTTCTCCCGAGCCATCGCCGGAATACTCGGGATCGCCTGCGCGAACCGATCACCCAACTCCCGGTCAGCGGCAAAATTGTCCTTGCCACCGATCCACCAGTCATACATCCGAGCCGAATGCGGAATCTTCGGATCCAACCCGGCCGGCACCTCACCCATCGGTTACCCCACCCCCGAACACATTGATCAACCTGACTGCCGACCCTATCGGTGAACCGGGCCCGCTGTCCGCCCCCGACCACACATCCGCCAAGATCGACGACCATGCCCGAACTGATCACCCCGGCAACCCACCTCCACCACGCCTGGCTGGCCGCACGCGACGAATGGGGGAGAGGCACCCACCAGCCCGGCAGCGGACTACGCCCCACCGACGACATCGACACCACCACCGGATTCACCCGATGGGTGACCCGCCTGCACCACGAAGCCGACGAAACCCGCCCACCCGCACCGGGACTCGTCCACGCCGCCTACTGGTGGATCACCGAACCCGGCGACACCATCCTCGGCGCCGTCTCCCTGCGCTACACCCTCACCGACTTCCTCCTGCACGCCGGCGGCCACATCGGCTACAGCGTCCGGCCCACCGCCCGCGGCCGCGGCATCGCCCGCTGGGCACTCACCGAAGTCACCACCATCGCCGACCGGCGCGGCATCAACCCCGTCCTGGTCACCTGCGACGACGACAACCACGCCTCAGCCCGCGTCATCGAGAAATGCGGGGGAGTACTCGAAGACATCCGCCACACCGAGATCGGTCACAAACGCCGCTACTGGATCACCCCAGCCCGCCCGGCCCGGATCCCGCACGAACGGTCGTGACAACGAGCGCCACTTTGATGCGCGCACTTCCAGCCGATCCGAGTGCACTCGATATCGGCGGTTACCCGAACGGCTGGACGCCGGTGCCGCTCAGGCAGTCATGAGCCCTGTCAGGTCAGCGAGGGCTGGGATCCGGTACAGGCTGTGACTAGGTTGCTGTCTCATGGCATCGCTTTACCTCGTGCTTGTACTGGTCGCGCTGGGTTGGCCGCTGGTCGCAGCAGCCGCCGGGGCGCTGGTCATTCGGGCATTGGTACGCCTCACCGGCGGACAAGCCGAACCTGGTGCAACGCTGACGCCGAATCGGTGGGGATGGACGCTGAGCGCCGGGACGGCGATGGCCGCAATCGCCTGCTTCGGATACGGATTGACCCGGACAACCTTCTTGTCGATGACCGATGCCGATGACCGATGTGCACTCGCCTCACGGAACGCCTCCAGCTATGAGCACCCCTTTTCACCTTCATCCGACGGAGCAATGAGCCTGTGGCCGCTCCGCGACACCACCTGCGGGCCTGACCTGGTGCCCGCATTCCTCAACCCGCTGGTGGTCGCCTTGGCGGTGCTGTGCTTGACGCTCGCGGTCGTCACGGCCGCGGCGACCGCCAAGAGGGTGAGGCCTCGGCGGCTGAGGGCGGAGCCCTGAGCCGCCACGCTGGCCAGCGTGAACAAGCGCGGGGATCTTGGGCGGCGTCCGGCGATCCGTTCCTGCTGCGGTTGGCGATGGATGACGCGAGCCAGTTCATCGACCCTTTGAGTAGCTCCCGGCTCTATAATTTCCAGGTCGATAATCTATATTATGTCAACTT
>DATMVU010000861.1:0-5449 GCA_035562875.1 Actinoplanes sp.
CCGCGGCAGCCCGCCGACCCCCGCGTTGTCGCCTTCTACGACGCCCTGACCAGTCACTACCCGGACCGTGGACCAGGCGTGGCGCAGCCCGGCTCGCCATGGGCCACGGTTCCGTTGCACGCCGAATCCGACCATATCCACATGAAACTCGACGAGACCTGCGCCGATGTGGTGCTGGAACTCATCGAGAAATACGCCGCCCAGTTCCACCTCGACCTGCTGGATCTGCAGGACGGTTCGGTGTACCGCGCTTTTTAACCCCGCAGATCCACCACCGCGGCACGGGACGAGCCGATCTCGGCGGCCACCCGGGCCAGCAGATCCGGCTCGACCGCCGAGTCCACGGTCAGAGTCATCAGCGCCTCACCCCCGGCGGCCCGGCGGGCGACCTGCATGGCGGCGATGTTCACCCCGGCCCGGCCCAGCGTGGTGCCGATCCGGCCGACCACCCCCGGACGGTCGGTGTAGCGCAGGAACAGCAGCACCCCGTCCGGTGTCAGGTCCAGGTCGAAGTCGTCCACAGCGACGAGTTTCGAGGGTCGCCCGGCCACGCTCACGGACCGGCCGTCCGGCAGTGCCCCGCGGACGCGAAGAACAAGGTCACCGGGCGCTGCTTCAACGGTGATTCCCTCCACCGTGACGCCGCGCTCGGCCGCCAGGCTGGGCGCGTTCACGAAGGTGACCGGCTCGCTCACCACCGGCGTGAACAGGCCCTTCAGCACGGCCAGTTCGAGGATCCGGGTGTCGTCGCCGGCCACCTCGATGGTCACCCGTTCGGCCAGGTGCCCAGCGACCGCGGTGAGCACCCGGCCCAGCTTCTCGGCCAGCGGCAGCAACAGCCGGACGTCCTCATCGAGGGGTCCCCCGGCGCGCACGTTCACCGCCTCCGGCACGAACTCGCCGCGCAACGCCAGCTGGACACTGTGCGCCACGGCCAGTCCCGCCTTGTCCTGCGCCTCCACCGTCGAGGCGCCCAGGTGCGGGGTGACCACCACGTTGTCCAGGGCGAACAGGGGTGATGCGGTGAGTGGCTCGGTCTCGAAGACGTCCAGCCCGGCACCCGCCACCCGGCCCTCGATCAGCGCATCGGCGAGTGCCTGTTCGTCGACCAGCCCACCGCGGGCGGCGTTGACGATGCGCAACCCGGGTTTGGCCTGCGCCAGTTCCTTCTCCCCGATCAGGCCCAGGGTCTCCGGCGTACGCGGGAGGTGTACCGAGATGAAGTCACTCTCCCGTAGCAGCTGGTCGAGGCCGGTGAGCTGCACCCCCAACTGGGCCGCGCGGGCGGGTTGGACATACGGGTCGTACGCGATCAGGCGCACCCCGAAGGCGGCCATCCGCTGGGCGAACAGCACCCCGATCCGGCCCAGCCCGACCACGCCGACGGTCTTGCCGTGCACTTCGACTCCGGTGAAGGCGGAGCGCCGCCAGGCCCCGCCCTTGAGCGCGGCGCTGGCCGTGGCGGTGTGCCGGGCGACAGCCAGCAGCAGGGCCACCGCCTGTTCGGCAGCGGAGACGATGTTGCTGGTCGGCGCGTTGACGACCAGGACGCCGCGGGCGGTGGCGGCTGGCACGTCGACGTTGTCCAGGCCGACGCCGGCCCGGGCGACGACTTTCAACCGGGACGCCACAGCGAGCGCCTCGGCGTCGATGGTGGTGGCGCTGCGGATGATCACCGCATGCGCAGCGGGCAGCGCTTCGAGAAGCGCTGCCCGATGGGTGCCGTCGACGTGCACCAGATCGAAGTCCTCAGCCAGCACTTCCAGTGCGGCTGCTGCCAGTTCCTCGGTGACGAGTACTACGGGATTCATGGACCTCGATATTAGAGACCTTTCTTATGATCAGGCGGTCTCGGTGATGGGCCGGTCCACCCAGCTCATCATGTCGCGCAGCTTGCGGCCGGTGACCTCGATCGGGTGCTCGGCGCCCTGCTCGCGGTACTTCTTGAGCTCGACGCCACCGTTCTCGTCGTCCTCGATCAGGTGCTTGGTGAACGCACCGGTCTGGATGTCGGCGAGGATCTTCTTCATCTCGGCCTTGGTGTCGGCGTTGATGACGCGGGGGCCGGAGACGTAGTCACCGAACTCGGCGGTGTCCGAGATGCTGTACCGCATCCGGGAGATACCGCCCTCGTACATCAGGTCGACGATCAGCTTGAGCTCGTGCAGGCACTCGAAGTAGGCGATCTCCGGGGCGTAACCCGCCTCGGTGAGCACCTCGAAACCGGTCTGCACCAGCGCCGCGGTACCACCGCAGAGGACGGCCTGCTCACCGAACAGGTCGGTCTCGGTCTCCTCCTTGAAGGTGGTCTTGATGACGCCGGCGCGGGTGCCGCCGATCGCCTTCGCGTAGGAGAGCGCGAGCGCCTGGCCGTCACCGGTCGGGTCCTGCTCGACGGCGACCAGGGCGGGGACACCCTTGCCGTCCACGTACTGGCGACGGACCAGGTGGCCCGGGCCCTTCGGGGCGACCATCGCGACGGTGACGTCAGCCGGCGGCTTGATCAGCTCGAAGCGGATGTTCAGGCCGTGGCCGAAGAAGAGCGCCTTGCCCGCGGTCAGGTTCGGGGCGATCGACTCGGCGTAGATCTTGCGCTGCGCGGTGTCCGGTGCCAGCACCATGATCACGTCGGCCCAGGCGGACGCCTCGGCCGGGGTCTTCACGGTCAGGCCCTGCTCCTCGGCCTTCGGGCGGCTCTTCGAGCCCTCCTGCAGGCCCACCACGACCTCGACACCCGAGTCACGCAGCGACAGCGAGTGCGCGTGGCCCTGGCTGCCGTAGCCGATCACGGCGACCTTCTTGCCCTGAATGATCGACAGGTCGGCGTCGCCGTCGTAGAAAACTTCCGCGGTCATTACTTACCTCTCTAGGGCTTGCTTGTTGGTCAGGCGGCGCGGAGCGCGGGGCCCGTGGTGATGGAACGGGAACCGCGACCGATTGCCACGAGGCCCGACTGGACCATCTCTTTGATGCCGTACGGCTCGAGGTCGCGCAGCAACGCATCCAGTTTGTCGGGATTACCGGTGGCCTCGATCGTCAGGGTGTCCGGAGCGACGTCGATCACTCGCGCCCGGAACAACTCGACGGTCTCGAGCACCTGGCCGCGCTGCGCCCGATCGGCACGCACCTTGACCAGCAGGAGCTCGCGCTGGACCGACTGGGCCGGATCCAGCTCCACGATCTTCAGGACGTTGACCAGCTTGTTGAGCTGTTTGGTGACCTGTTCCAACGGGTTGGAATCCGCGTTGACGACGATCGTGATGCGGCTGACGTCCGGGTTCTCCGTCTCGCCGACCGCCAGGGAGTCGATGTTGAAGCTGCGCCGGGAGAACAGCCCGCTCACCCGGGCGAGCACGCCGGGCTTGTTCTCGACCAGCACGCTGAGCGTGTGCTTGTTCGTCAACTGAGTTCTCCTTTGTCATGTCCTTCTGGCCCTCGCGCGCGAGACCGTCCGTAGGCTGCGGGTTCGTGCAGCTCGGTGCAGGCGGCCATGACTAGAGGTCGTCCTCGTCGAAGGTGGGACGCACGTCCCGGGCGAACATGATCTCGTCGTTGCTGGTACCGGCCGCGACCATCGGCCACACCATGGCGTCCTTGCCGACCGTGAAGTCGATGACCACCGGCGCGTCGTTGATCTCCATGGCCTGCTTGATGACCTTGTCGACGTCGTCCTTCGACTCACAGCGCAGACCCACACAGCCGAGCGCCTCGGCCAGCTTCACGAAGTCCGGGATCCGGTGCTTGTGGGTGCCCAGCTCGGTGTTGGAGTAGCGGCCGTCGTAGAACAGGGTCTGCCACTGCCGGACCATGCCCAGGTTGCCGTTGTTGATGATGGCGATCTTGACCGGGATACCCTCCAGGGCACAGGTGGCCAGCTCCTGGTTGGTCATCTGGAAGCAGCCGTCGCCGTCGATCGCCCAGACCGTGGTGTCCGGCTGCGCGACCTTGGCGCCCATCGCGGCCGGAACCGCGTAGCCCATCGTCCCGGCACCGCCGGAGTTCAGCCAGCTGCCCGGCTTCTCGTACTTGATGAACTGGGACGCCCACATCTGGTGCTGACCGACGCCGGCACAGTAGATCGCGTCCGGGCCGACGATCTCGCCCAGCCGCTCGATCACGTACTGCGGGGCCAGGGTGCCGTCGGTCGGCTCCTCGTAACCCAGCGGGTACCGCTCGCGGATGTCGTTGAGCGTGGCCCACCAGGCCGGGTACTGCTCGACACCGTTGGCACTACCGGAGACCGCCGCGATCAGCTCGTCGATCACGTGCCGGGCGTCACCGACGATCGGCACGTCGGCGTGCCGGTTCTTGCCGATCTCGGCCGGGTCGATGTCAGCGTGCACGACCTTGGCGTCCGGGGCGAACGAGTCCAGCTTGCCGGTGACCCGGTCGTCGAACCGCGCGCCCAGGGTGATCAGCAGATCGGCCTTCTGCAGCGCGTAGACCGCCGGGACGGTGCCGTGCATGCCGGGCATGCCCAGGTGCTGCGGGTGCGAGTCGGGGAACGCACCGAGCGCCATCAGGGTGGTGACCACCGGGATGCCGGTCAGCTCGGCCAGCTTGCGCAGCCCGTCGGTGGCGCCGGCCTTGTGCACACCGCCGCCGACGTAGAGGACCGGGCGCTTGGCCGCGGCGATCAGCCGGGCCGCCTCGCGGATCTGCTTGCCGTGCGGGTGCAGCGTGGGACGGTAGCCCGGCAGGTCCAGGGTCGGCGGCCAGGAGAACACCGTCTGGTCCTGCTGCACGTCCTTAGGGATGTCGACCAGGACCGGGCCGGGCCGGCCGGTGGCCGCCAGGTGGAACGCCTCGGCCAGGATCCGGGGCAGTTCCTCGGCGGTCTGGACCAGGAAGTTGTGCTTGGTGATCGGCAGCGTGATGCCCTGGATGTCGGCCTCCTGGAAGGCGTCGGTCCCGATCGCCGCGCGGCTCACCTGACCGGTGATCGCCACGATCGGCACCGAGTCCATGTACGCGTCGGCGATCGCCGTCACCAGGTTCGTCGCGCCCGGCCCGCTCGTCGCGATGCAGACCCCGACCCGGCCGGTGGCCTGGGCGTACCCGGTGGCCGCGTGCCCGGCGCCCTGCTCGTGACGGACCAGGATGTGCCGCACCTTGGAGTCGAACAGCGGGTCGTACGCCGGAAGGATGGTCCCGCCGGGAATGCCGAAGACGACCTCGACCCCGAGCGCCTCGAGCGACCGGACGAGCGCGCCGGCACCGGTGGTGGCCACCGGGGCCACGGTGGCGGGGGCGGAGTTCACGGCAGCCGCCACGGTGGCCGGAGTGGCTCGATGGGCGAGGGATTCAGGAGTGGGTCTCGTCATGGCAAGTCAGACCTTTTCGGTAGTCGGCCCCGGTACTTGAGCAACAAAAAAGGCCCTCGTGCTGATGCACGGGACCTAGCGCACTCTCCTCAGTGAGAGAGTGCGCTCAGATAAGTACTCGGGAC
>DATMVU010000862.1:0-9010 GCA_035562875.1 Actinoplanes sp.
TATCTAGCACCCTGTTGAGTTCTCAAAAAACAACCGCACACCTTCAACCGAACCGCTTTCGCGTTTCGCCCTCCGGGGCACTCGCTCTACTTTACCCGCCGTTTCCGCCGTGTCAAATCCGCGTTTCGCAACCGAATTCCACACCACAAAAACGCGCCACAATCAGGCGACCAAAGATCGCTTGATTAAGACTAGTGGGTTCCTCCAGGACGGCCGCGCCGGGCCCGATAACCGGTCCCGCTCGCTCGCCCGTCTCCCTGGCGGCTCCGTAAACATTACTAGCCCCACCCAGCAACGCCAAATCGGGGTCCCGCGACGCCGATCACACTCGAAAACCGTCCACCGGCCGACCAAAGCGGGCCGGAACAGACCAAAGCGGGCCGGAACAGAGACACCCAAGGCCGGCCGGAACAGAGACGCCCAAGGCCAGCGGAACAGAGACGACCACGACCGAGGCCGGCCGGAACAGAGACGAGCGAGACCGACCGGAATCAGAAAGGCGGCGGTGGCCACCGAGGGGTCGAACCCGACCCGCCCGGAGTGGCCACCGCCGCCCCTGGAACCGAACAACAACTACGCCGCCCTGAAAGGCACTCAGGGCGGGAGAACCTCAGTCCCGCTCGATCAGGTGACCGATGAGCTGCGGCCCCATCAGAACGGCGTTCCCGGACCCGTCCCGGCGAGCATCGGGTTCGGGCAGCTCCACCGGTTCCCCGGTGCTGGAGGCACCGACCGGCCGAGGGCCGACCCAGGCGATCGAGAGACGCGTCTCCCCCTTGAGGAACCTCTGCACCCGCACACCACCGGTGGCCCGCCCCTTGGCCGGGTAGGAGGCGAACGGCGAGACCTTGACCTGTGTCCCGGTCGAGGTGACGACCATCGGTACACCGTGCTGATCGTCGGAGGTGGCCACCGCGTTGAACGAGATGACCTCGGCGTCGGCAGTGAGGTTGACCCCCGCCATGCCACCGCCCTTGAGCCCCTGTGGTCGCACCAGCTTGGCGGGGAACCGCAGCAGACTGGCGTCGGAGGTGATGAAGACCAGGGATTCCGCACCGTCGGAGAGCCACGTGGCCTGCAGGACCTCGTCGCCTTCCTTGAGGGTGATCACCTCGAACTCGTCGGACCGCACCGGCCACTCCGGCGCACACACCTTGACGATGCCCATCTTGGTGCCCAGTGCCAGGCCGGGCGACTCCCCGTTGGTGAGGGGTGCCATGCCGACGACCTGTTCGCCCTTGTTGAGGGGGACGAGTTCGGAGGCGGACATGCCGCCGCGCAGCGAGACGGTGCCGGACTGGTCGGGCAGGACCGGCAGGGTGAGCACGTCGGTCTTGAAGGCCCGGCCGAGGTTGGTGACGAGCAGGATCCGGCCGCGGGCGGTGGAGTGGATGACGGCCCGGACGGCGTCGTGTTTGGTGCGGCCGCTGCGGCTGCCGGCTTCGGTGGACTCCTCGCTCTCCGCGGCGGTCCGGGCGATCAGCCCGGAGGCGGAGAGGATGACCTGGCAGGGGTCGTCGGCGACTTCGAGGGGCCCGGCCGGGACGGACGCCGCGAGGACCTCCTTGAGGTCACCGTCGATGAGGGTGGTGCGGCGGGCCGCCCCGAACTCCTTGACGACGGCGGCGAGCTCGTCGGAGACGACCTTCTTGAGGACTGCCTCGTCGTCGAGGATGCGGCTGAGTTCGGCGATCTCGGTGCGGAGCCGGTCCTGTTCGGTTTCGAGTTCGATCCGGTCGAACCGGGTGAGCCGCCGTAGCGGGGTGTCCAGGATGTAGGTGGCCTGGATGTCCGAGAGACCGAATTCGGTCATCAACCCGTTCTTGGCGGCGGCCGCATCGTCGCTGGCGCGGATCAGTGCGACCACCCGGTCGATGTCGATCAACGCGGTGAGCAGGCCCTCGACCAGGTGCAGGCGGTCCTCACGCTTGGTGCGGCGGTACAGGGTCCGGCGGGTGACCACGTCGTAGCGGTGCTGGACGAAGACCTCGAGAAGGGCCTTGAGCCCGAGGGTGCGCGGCTGGCCGTCGACGAGGACCAGGTTGTTGATGCCGAACGAGCTCTCCAGGGGGGTGAGCCGGTAGAGATCGGCGAGCAGGGCCTGCGGGTTGACGCCGATCTTGCACTCGATGACCAGACGGGTGCCGTGCTCGCGGTCGGTGAGGTCCTTGACGTCGGCGATGCCGGCGAGCCGAGCGGCCTGGCGCTGACCACGCCGGGGGCCGGAGGTGATCACCTTGCCCTTCACCTCTTCGGTGATCGCCTCGATGATCTTCTCGGAGCCGATGCCGTACGGCAGCTCGGTGATCGTGATGGCCTGCCGGCCACGGCCGCCTTCGAGCAGGCCGGTCTCGGCGCGGGCCCGGATCCGGACCACACCACGGCCGGTCTCGTACGCCCGGCGGACCTCGTCGAGGCCGAGCAGTTGGCCGCCGGTGGGCAGGTCGGGGCCGGGAACGTACTTCATCAGGTCGTCGAGGCTGGCCCCGGGCTTGCGGATGAGGAACCGGGCAGCCGCCACGACCTCGCCGAGGTTGTGCGGGATCATGTTCGTCGCCATCCCGACCGCGATCCCGGACGTGCCGTTGACCAGCAGGTTCGGGAAGGCCGCGGGCAGGACCTTGGGCTCCTGCTCGGAGCCGTCGTAGGTCGGCTTGAAGTCGACGGTGCCCTCGCCGAGCTCGCCGACGAGCAGCATCGCCTCGCGGGACATGCGCGCTTCGGTGTACCGCGCGGCGGCCGGGCCGTCGTCGGGCGAGCCGAAGTTGCCGTGACCGTCGATGAGCGGCGTGTTGAGCGAGAAGTCCTGGGCCAGCCGGACCAGGGCGTCGTAGATCGCCACGTCGCCGTGCGGGTGGTACTTACCCATCACGTCACCGACGACGCGGGCCGACTTGACGTAGGGCCGGTCGGGGCGCTGGTTCTGCTCGGACATCGACCAGAGGATCCGGCGGTGCACCGGTTTCAGTCCGTCGCGGGCGTCGGGTAACGCTCGGGAGTGGATGACCGAGTACGCGTACTCCAGATAGGAGTCCTCGACCTCGGTGATGAGCGGGTTGTCGATGACGTTGGCGCCGGCCTGGTCGAACGCTGACAGGTCGACGCGCTTGTCGGTTTTGCGGCGTGCCATGGGTAGCGGACCTCTCAGGCGTCGATGGTCTCTTGGTCGATCCGGCCGGCGGCCTCGATCAACCAGTTCTTCCGGGGCTCGACCCGTTCACCCATCAGCAGTTCGAGGGTGGCTTCGGCTTTCTCGGCGTCCTCGATGGTGATCCGCCGGACGGTCCGCTCGGCCGGGTTCATCGTGGTGTCCCACAGCTCGTCGGCGTCCATCTCACCGAGACCCTTGAACCGGGGTACGGGTTTCTGCACCTGCTTGCCACTGCGCTCCAGCCGGCCGACGGTGCTCTCCATCTCCTGCTGGGTGTAGGTGTAGATGGTCTCCGCGTTGCGGCCCTTGGTGACCACCTTGTGCAGGGGTGGCATCGCGGCGTAGAGCCGGCCGGCCTCGATCACCGGGCGCATGTACTTCGCGAAGAGGGTGATCAGCAGGGTCCGGATGTGCGAGCCGTCGACGTCGGCGTCCGCCATGATCATGACGCGGCCGTACCGCATCGATCCGATGTCGAACGTGCGGCCCGAACCGGCGCCGAGGACCTGGACGATCGCCGAGCACTCGGCGTTGTCGAGGACCTGCTGCAGGCTCGCCTTCTGCACGTTCAGGATCTTGCCGCGGATCGGCAGCAGTGCCTGGTACTCGGAGGAGCGGGCCATCCGGGCGGTGCCGAGCGCCGAGTCACCCTCGACGATGAACAGCTCGGAGCGGTCGATGCCGATGGCCCGGCAGTCCACCAGTTTCGCCGGCATCGACGCGCCCTCCAGGGCGGTCTTGCGGCGGGCGGCGTCCTTCTGCTGCTTCTGGGTGAGACGGACGCGGGCCGCGTCCACCACCTTCTGCAGGACGGTCCGTGCCTCGGTCTTGGTCCGCCGGTCGTCGATCCAATTCTTGACGTACGTCTCGACGAGGCTCTGCATCACCCGGGTGACACCGGCCGTGGACAGTTCGTCCTTGGTCTGCGAGGTGAACTGCGGCTCCGGCACCCGGACGTGGATGACAGCGGTCATGCCCTCCAGGAAGTCGTCCAGGACGGGCGGCTCCTCCTTGGGCTTGAGCAGGCCACGGGTGTTGCGGATGGCCTCGGTCATGGCCCGGACCAGGGCCCGCTCGAACCCCTTGCGGTGGGTGCCGCCGTGCAGGTTGCGGATGGTGTTGGTGAAGCACTCGACGTTGCGCTCGTAGCCGGTGCCCCAGCGGAACGCCACCTCGATCTGGGCGTGCCGGATCACGTTCGACTGCATGACACCGTTGGCGTCGGCGGCGTTCTCCTTGTAGGTGCCCTCACCGGTGACCAGCAGCATCCCGGAGACCGGCTTGTCCGACGCGGGGGTCAGGAACTCCACCATGTCGGCGAGGCCGTTGGGGTAGTGGAAGGTCTCGGTGACCGGTTCCTCGGCGGTCGCGTCGAACAGTGTGTACTGCACGCCGGGGACCAGGAACGCGGTGTTGCGCAGCTTGGTGCGAACCGTTTCGACGTCGAGCTTGGCACCGGTCTCGAAGTAGCGGGCGTCGTACCAGTACCGGGTCGAGGTGCCGGTGGGCTCGCCGCGTTTCATCCGGCGGGTGACCCGCAGGCCGGGCTCGCGGGTGAACGCGGCGTCCGGCCCGGGACCGTCGAAGACGCCCGGCACACCCCGCTGGAACGAGATCTCGTGGACCTTGCCGTCCCGCTTGACCGTCACGTCGTAGCGCAGCGCCAGGGCGTTGACGGCGGAGGCGCCGACGCCGTGCAGGCCGCCGGACGCCTTGTAGCCGGAGCCGCCGAACTTGCCACCGGCGTGCAGGCGGGTGAGCACCAGCTCGACACCGCTCAGACCGGACTTGGCGTGCACGTCGGTCGGGATGCCCCGGCCGTCGTCGTCGGCCTGCACCGAACCGTCGGCGTGCAGGATCACCGCGACACGGGTGGCGTGGCCGCCGACCCCTTCGTCGGTGCAGTTGTCGATGATTTCGTTGGCCAGGTGATTGATGCCCCGGCTGTCGGTTGACCCGATGTACATCCCCGGGCGTTTACGGACAGCGTCCAGCCCTTCGAGGTGCGTGAGGTCGTCAGCCCCGTACAAGGTCTCTGGTTGCGCGGTCACGAGGCGGCACTCCCGATCGGCCATGGTGGTCAAGGACGGCGCGAGCCTACCCGGCGCCCCCGACACTTCTGCCCCAGGCGAGGCAGGTTCAGACCAGTCCGTGGTCGAAAAGGGGATGATCAACACCAAAAAGTGCGCTACACCACACTTGCCAACGGAGCGGTCTGCGGCTGAAGCGCTCGCCACAGATCCAGCGGGTAAGGTTTGCCCGGAACCGACACCGGCGGCAGTTCCTGGTAGGCGATGAGCTCGTCGGTCACCTCGCGGGTGGCCGAACAGACCACCACGGTGCCGTGCGGCGCGTACGCCTGCAGACGAGACGCTGTGCTCACCACGCTGCCGCTGATCATCCCGTACCCGCCATCGAAGGCCGCCATCGGGTCGACGATCACCTCTCCGGTGGCCAGGCCCACCCGGGTCCGGATCGGGAACCTGCCGGCCAGGAGGCGCCCCCTCAACGCCTCCTGCACCGACAGGCCCGCTCGCACCGCGGCCGCGGCGGCCTCCGGACCGAAACCGCCCTCCGCGGCACCGAACACCGCCATCACCGCGTCGCCCACGTATTTCTCGACGATCCCCCCGCACGCACGGACCACCTCGGAGACGACCGAGAAGTAGTCCCGTTGCAGCGCGCGGACCTCCGCACAATCCAGCCGGTCCACCAGAGCGGTGAAGCCGACGATGTCGATGAACAGCACGGTTACGGTCTGTCGCCGCTCCTGAACGACGCTGGTGACGGTGCTCATGTCTTCGCTCCCCCAGATCAATCGCGTTGACCGGGAGTACGGTGCCAGCCGCCGTCTACACAGGGATCCGCAGAACGACGTATCTCTGTGCGCATCGAATTCCGTCGTTTTTGTGACGCAGAACAGTCCGAACCGACGACATAGTGGAAGGCGGATACGGATTAGGCTGCCGGACATGGCTGGGCTGGGGGACGAAGGACCGCTTGTCGGGCGAACCGGCACGCTGGCCGACATGCAGTCCTACCTGCGTAATGTCGGGACCGGCGGGACCTCCGCGGTCTTCGTGACCGGGGAGAGCGGTGTCGGCAAGAGCCGGCTGCTGCGGGAGACCGCCGACGCGCTGCGCGGCAGTGGCTTCGCCGTGCTCTTCGGGACCTGTCTGGACATCGGGGACGCCTCGCCGCTGCACCCGGTGCTGCAGGCGCTGCGCCGGCACGATGACAACGCCCGGTCCACCACCGCCGACGACGCCGGCGCCCTGCTCGAGCGGGTCTCCCACGACCTGCGGGCGATCGCCGGTGACCAGCAGCTCCTGCTCGTCCTGGACGACCTGCAGTGGGCCGACCGCAGCACCCGGCAGCTACTGCTCTATCTCCTCGCCGGTCTCGGTGACGTGCGGGTGTCGGTGCTGGCCGCGATCCGGGCCGAGGCGCTGCACGGCACCCACCCGTTGCGCCGGGTGCTGGCCGAACTGCGCCGCCTGCGGTCGGTGCGGGTGGTCGACCTGGCGCCGCTCAACCAGGACCAGACCCACGAGCTGGTGGCCGCGATCGTCGGGCGCACCCCGGCGATCGAGGACGCCGACCGGGTCTTCAAACGCAGTGGCGGTAACCCGTTCGTCGTCGAGGAACTCTCCCGGGACCTGCGCGACGGCCGGGTCGAGCTGTCCGACACGCTGCGCGAGATCTTCCTGTCCCGGGTGGACGAGCTGCCGCCGAACGCGCACACCGTGGTCCACGCGATCGCCGCCGGGGTCGAGCCGATCCACCACTCGGTGCTGGCCCGGGTGGTGCCGCTGCCCGAGGACCAGCTCATCGAAGCGGTTCGGGCCGCTGTCACGCACCGGTTCGTGGCGAGTGACGGTGACGGCTACAAGCTGCGGCACCGGCTGGTCGCCGAGGTGCTGGAGCAGGAGGTGCTGCCGGCCGAGGCGGCGTCGCTGCACCGGCGGTACGCCGAGGCCCTGGAGTCGTTCGAGGGCGAGCCCGACAACGCCCGGCTGGCCTTCCACTGGCAGCGGGCCGGCGAGCCGGGCCGGGCTCTCGCGCCGGTGGTGGCGGCCGCGCACGCCGCCGAGCGGATGTACGGGTTCACCGAGGCGCACCGGTACTGGACCATCGCGCTGCAGCTCTCCGGTGAGACCGATCCGGGCCGTACCGAACTGCTGGGCAGCGCCGCCGAGTCGGCCCACCACTGTGGTGAGCACCTGCTCGCGCTGGCCCGCCTGGAGGAACTGGCCAATCGGCCGGACTCCCCCGGCCGGTCCGACGTGCACCTGCGCCGGGCCCGTTACCTGGCGGCTGCCGGCCGCTCGGCGACCGCCGAGATCGAGTACCGGCGTGCTCTCGAGGCACCCGACTGCACCCCGCGACGGCGGGCGTCCGCGGCGGCGTACCTGGCCGAGTTGTTGCTGCACCTGGGCCGGTACGCCGACGCCAACTCGCACGCCCGGGAGGCGCTGGAGCTGGCCGCGGTCAACGGGGCCACCACCGACCTGGTCCGGGCCAGTGCCGCGCTCGGGTTCAGCGCCGCGTTCCGGGAGGATCCGGACGCCGGTCTGGCCGTCATCCGGCACGCTGTGGAGATCGCCGAGCGGTCCGGGCACCCGGACGACCTGGGCGTGGCCTACCTGCACCTGGCCGAGCTGCTCACCGGGCCGCTGAACAGCATCGAGGAGGGGGTCCTGGTGGCCCGCCGAGGCGCCGGGCGGCTCGCTGAGCTGGGCGTCGGACGGACCTACCAGACCCGGTTGCTGGCGATCGCCGCGAAGGGCCTGTTCCGGATCGGGCTGTGGGCCGAGGCGTCGGCGGTGCTGGAGACCGCGATGCGGCACCGGCCGTCCGGCGCCGACGCCGTCGAGTTGCTGCTCTCCCGCTCCCAGCTGTGGGTCGGTTTCGGTGAGGTGGACAACGCCCGCCGGGATCTGGACGCGATCGCCACTCTGCTGGCCGGTGGCGGTGCCCGGCACGTGCTGCCGATGCTCACCCTGCGGGCCGGGCTGGCCATGTGGCAGGGCGAGTACGCCGACGCCCGGGCCGCCGTCCAGCGTGGCGTGACCGAGACCCGGTCCGACGACCTGGTGCTGCTCGGGGTGCTGGCCTGGCACGGGCTGCGGGCCGAGGCGCAGGCGCACGTGGCCGGGCAGCCGGTTGACCCGGGTGCCGTCCGGCGACTGCGGACGGTGATGGATCGCCTGGTCAAGGGCGTGGTGGACGCACCGCCGGCGGTGCGCGCGGTGGTCGACGGCTACCTCGATCTGTGCACCGCCGAGCTGAGCCGGATCGAGGACCGGCACGATCCCGAGCCGTGGGCGCGGGCGGCCGCGATCTGGGATCGCCGGCAGCAGCCGTACCCGGCCGCGTACTCCCGGTTGCGGCACGCCGAGGCGTCCCTGCAGCGGCGGGTGCGGCGGACTGCGGCGGTCAACGGCCTGCGGCAGGCGTACGCCACAGCCGTGGCGATGGGGGCCCGCCCGTTCGCGAACGAGATCGTCGGGGTGGCCCAGCGGTTCCGGGTGACCCTCTGCGACGATCAGGACACGCTGGTCGCAGGCGGTACCGAACGGGGCGCCGGCGAGTTGGCCGCGCTGACCGGGCGGGAACGGGAGGTGCTCGAGGCGGTGGCCGAGGGCCTGACCAACCGGGAGATCGGTGAGCAGCTGTTCATCAGCGAGCGCACCGTGGGCGTTCATCTCGGGCACATCTTCGACAAGCTGCAGGTACGTAGCCGGGTGCAGGCCAGCCGGGTATATCTGACAGCCGCCTGACCAGGTGTTCGTTATCTTGCCGTGACATACGTATGCGGAATACGTAGTTCTACCGATCCCACGGCGAGAACCCCGT
>DATMVU010000863.1:0-19071 GCA_035562875.1 Actinoplanes sp.
CGGCCCGGTCCATGCTCGTCAGCAGAACACCGGGACGGCCCGCTTCGCGGCGGTTGTACGCGTTCTGCAGCGCCAGCGTCGACTTACCGGCCCCCATGCTGCCGTGGAACAGGGTCAACTCGTGGAAGACCGGAGCGAGGGTCCTGGCTCGGGACACCACGGGGGTGGAAACAGTGACCGGAACCAATGGTGAGCCTTCCTCAGGACCTACGCGGGCCGGTACACGCTACCTGGAGTGTTCGCTGCTCGTTCCGGTGCCCGTATCCCTGCGGAATGGATCTCCGTAAGCTCTGATCGCCCGGCGGGCGAACGCCTGCTGCTCGGTGGCGACCCGCTCCGACCGGCCACGCCCCAGGAAACTGACGAACCAGTGCAGCACCGCGGTCACCCGGTTCTTGAATCCGACCAGGTAGAACAGGTGCACCGCGACCCAGACCACCCAGGCCGGGAAGCCGGACAGGTGCACCTTCCCGACGCTCGCGACCGCCGAGAAGCGGGAGATCGTCGCCAGACTGCCCTTGTCGAAATAGCGGAACGGCTGACCCGTCTCCTTCCCGCCCAGACGCCGCTTGATCTGGTCCGCGGCGTGCCGGCCGCTCTGAATGGCGACCTGCGCCACACCCGGCAGCGGCTTGCCGTCCGCCCCGGCCAGATTCATCATGTCGCCGAGCACGAAGATCTCCGGATGCCCGGGCACCGTGGTGTCCGGCTCGACCTGGATCCGGCCGGCCCGATCGGTCTTCGCCCCGGTCGCCGCGGCCAGTTTCCCGGCCAGCGGGGGCGCGGCCACCCCGGCCGCCCACACCTTGATCATCGCCGGGATCCGCTCGCGCTCCCCGTTCGACTCCACCTCGATGCCGGTCGCGTCGACTGCCACCACCTTGGTGTCCGTCCGCACCTCGACGCCCAGTTTGTCCAGTTCCCGCTCGGCCTTGGCCGAGAGCTGGTCGCCGAACGTGTTGAGCACCGACCCGACCGCGTCCACCAGCAGGATCCGGGCCTTGCGGGAGTCGATGTGCTTGTACTGGCCGGCCAGGTTCCGGTGCGCCAGCTCGGCGATCTGCCCGGCCATCTCGGTGCCGGTCGGTCCCGCACCGACGACCACGAACGTCATCCAGCGTTGGATCGTCTCCTGGTCGGTGTGCAGGTCGGCGACCTCGAACGCGCCGAAGATCCGGGCCCGCAGCTCCAGGGCGTCGTCGATGCTCTTCATGCCGGGCGCGTAGTCGGCGAACCCGTCGTTGCCGAAGTACGACTGGGTGGCGCCGGCCGCCACGATCAGCGTGTCGTACGGCACGGTGTAGTCGATCCCCGGCCCCGCCACCGACACGACCTTGTCCACCACGTCGACGTCCTGCACCCAGCCCAGGCGGACGTCCACGTTGTCCTGCCGGCGCAGCACCTCACGGATCGGCGGCGCCACCTCGCCCTCGGACAGGATGCCGGTCGCGACCTGGTACAACAGCGGCTGGAAGAGGTGATACGCGGTTCCGTTGATCAGGGTGATCTCGACATCCGCACGGCGTAACGCCTTGATCGCGAACAGTCCGCCGAAGCCGGCCCCGACGACTACCACTCGATGCGTCATCAGCACTCCCTCACTTGCGTTCACTCTGGTATGCCCAGGGCAAGAGCGGAAGTACCCGTACTCAGGTCAATCGGTGTGTGATGTGTCCCAGCCAACGGTCGATCACCGCGATCTCCGCGCCGGTGAACCCGTCGGACATCGCCGTGTTCAGCTCGCGGACCACCGACTTCGCCGTGGCGAGCGCCTCCCGCCCGGCCGGCGTCAGGTTCAACCGCACCGCCCGGGCGTCGTCCGCGTCCGGGGTCTTGACCACGAACCCGTTCTTCTCCAAGCGGCTGACCAGCCCACTCATCCCGGACGGCGACGCACACATGGCCGCGCTCACGTCCCCGACCAGGGCATTGTCGTGCTGCGCCAGATGAAAGAGCACCCCCGCCCCGGCCGCTCCGATGCCGGTGTCACCGGAGCGGGCGTCGATCCACCGCCGCAGACTCCGCTCGGCGATCATCAGGTCGAAGACCAGGCGGTTGCTCATAACCGCTTATCGAACCACGTCACCAGGTCGGTCCAACCGGTGGCGCGCATGCTCCGGCGCATGAACCCGTGATGACCGATCCGCGGCACCCCCGCATCCCGCGGCGTGTAGGTGCGCCGCTCCACGTCGGCGCCGGTCAGGTGCGCGGCCAGCCGGTCCACCTGCGCCGGGGTGCCCCACGGGTCGTCACTCATGCCGACCGCCAGCACCGGCCCGGTCACGGTCGCGGCCCGGGCGGCGCCGTCCATCGCCGGATCGTCGAACAGATAGCCCGGCAGGCCACCCCAGCGGGCCCACTGCCGGATCGCCGCCACCGGGATGTCCTCCCCGAGCCCCAGACGGCGGGCCGGTACGTGACCGAACACCGCGGCCAGCCCCGGCCCGACAAGATTCAGCATCAGCCGTACGCGGGCCCGTTCCACCCGGTCCGGAATCGATCCGATCGACGCCACATGTGAGGCGACCAGCGCGAACGCGGTCAGCCCCGAACCGCCGTAGCCCAGCGTCAGCGCGTGCCCGCCGAGACTGTGTCCCACCGCGAGCTGCGGCAGGCCGGGGAACCGTCCGGCAGCCCATCCGGTCATCGCCGGCACGTCCCGCTCGATCCAGTCCTTCATGCCGATCGCCCGGTGCTGCCGGGGTGACCCGGACCGGCCGGTGCCCCGGTAGTCGTAGGTGACGGCGGCGATCCGGTTCTCCGTCAGGAACTCCGCGAACCCGGCGTAGAACCCGGCAGGCGTCGCCGTGGCCGGATGCACCACCAGCACAGCGGCCGGCTCGTCGTCCGGCTCGAACAGCGTCCCGGTGATGCCGCCGACTTCGACCGAAGTATTTCGCATGCGACATAAAATAGGCGATGCCCCGCCTCCGGGCCACCCTCCCGGCGATACCCCACCCCGAAGCCCCCGGCCCGGGCCGGGACGATCGGCGGGCTGCCTCACTCGACCTGCTGATTGAAACGTTCTCTTCCGGCGCGAGCTGGGGCAGGATGGCCGGATGACGCATGTGTGTTTCACGCTTCAGGTCGATCCGGCGAAACTCGACGCGTACCGGGAGGTGCACGCCGCGGTCTGGCCGGAGATGCTGAAGGCGCTGCACGAGACCGGGTGGCGGGATTACCGGCTCTTCCTGCGCGGTGACGGGCTGCTCGTCGGCACCCTGGTCACCGACGACTTCGCGGGCGTGCAGGAGGCGATGGCCCGGACCGCGGTGAACACCCGCTGGCAGGCCGCGATGGCCGAGTTCTTCCCGGCGCTGGGGGAGGCCCGCCCGGACGAGGGCATGCTCGTCCTGGAACAGGTCTTCCATCTGGAGGAGCAGCTCGAACGCCTCTGACGGCACAGCGAACAGACAGGATCCGTACAGGTCAGGGGTGGATGCGGCGGCCTATCCTGGAGCCGGAGTGGTCAGCGGCGGGAGGGGCGTGCGGTGGGTTTCGTCAAACGGATGTTTCTCGGGATGGTGGCGTCGAAGCTGCAGAAGATGTCGCACGGCCGGCACAATCCGGCGGTCGACGGGTTGCTGCGCGAGGTGAACTACCGGATGTACGGGCAGCACGGCTACGGGCACGGCCACCACCCGGGGGCGTACGGGCACTACGGCCACCACGGACATTACCGGCACCACGGCCACTACCGTCATCACGGCCACTACCGGCGCCGCCGTTGGTTCTGACCCCGCGCGGGGTCAGAGGTGCGTCCCGGGTGCCGATAGGTGGTGCATGGGGATCGGGGTGGAGCCGGACTCGGAGCGTGAGCAGCGCCGGGTCCGGGAGCTGCGGGAATACCACCTGCTCGACACCCCGCCGGCGGCGGAGCTGGAAGCGGTGGTGCGGGTGGCCGCAGCCGTCGCCGGCGTGCCGACCGCGACACTGAACCTGCTGGACGACCGCCTGCAGTACCAGCTGACCACCGTCGGCTTCCCGGGCCGGCAGTGCGACCGGGACGACTCGATGTGCGCGGTCCGCCTGGACCAGGGCGTGTTCGTGCACCTGCCGGACGCCCGTGAGGAACCCGACTACCGGGACAATCCGTGGGTGACCGGGGTGCTCGGCCGGACCGTGTTCTACGCGTCGGCGCCGCTGATCAGCCCGGCCGGCAACGTGATGGGCACCCTCTGCGTCTTCGACGGCAAGCCGGGACGGCTCGACGGCAGACAGATCGAAGGACTCACCGACCTGGCCGGGATCGTGGTGGCGTTCTTCGAACGGCGCCGCAACGCCCGGCTCACCGCCCGTCTCAAGGAGACGATCCAGGCCCGCGAACAGTGGACTCGCACCGTGCTGGACAGCATCGACGAGGCGGTGATCGCCGTCGACACGCAGTCCCGGGTCACCATGGTCAACCGGGCGGCCCGGGAGATCCACTCCCCGGACGTCGACATGTCCGGGGACCTGAACGGCGCGGCGGGCCGTTTCCACCTCTACGCCCCGGACGGCCGGACCCCGGTCACCGACGACGAGTTGCCGCTGCTGGTGGCGATGCGGACCGGTGAGCCGGTCCGCGGCCGGGAGATGATGATCCGGGGGACGTCCCGGGGTGACCGGTCGGTCCGGGCCAACGCCGCGCCGTTGCGCAACGCCGCCGGTGAGGTGACCGGCGCCGTCGTCGCCATCCACGACGTCACCGCCGAACACACCCGCCGCCGGATCATCGAGGAGGCACACGGCCGGCTCGCCGTTGCGAACGCCGAACTGCGCCGGTCGAACGCCGACCTGACCGATTTCGCCGGTGCGGTCAGCCACGACCTGGTGGCCCCGCTGGCCGCAGTCGGCGGCTACCTCGACCTGCTAGGCGATCTGGATCCGGAGGATCTCCAGCCGGGCGCGCCGGGCCGCGGCGACGAGTGGGTGACCGCCGCGACCCAGGCCGTGCTGCGGATGCGGGACCTGATCGACGCCCTGCTCGGGTACGCGGCCGCCGGCAGCGCGCCGGTGCGCAACCGTCCGGTACCACTCGGTGATGTGCTCGCCGGGGTGCTGCAGGACCTGTCCGCGGATGTCGCGACGGCGGGCGCCCGGGTAGCCGTACCGGCGGATCTGCCGATTCTGACCGGGGACCCGGTGCTGATCCGTCAGTTGCTGCAGAACCTGATCGGCAACGCCCTCAAATACCGGGACCCGGCACGGTCCTGCCGCATCGACATCTCGGCCGGCCCGGACTCGGTGCTGATCGCGGACAACGGCATCGGCATCCCGCCGGACCGGCGCGAGGAGGTATTCGACATGTTCACCAGGGTGGACGGGGTCGCGGCGGCCGGGCACGGCATCGGGCTGTCCAGCTGCCTGCGGATCGCCGAGCGGCACGGCGGGACGATCACCATCGGGGAGACCCCCGGCGGCGGTACCACCGTGGTGGTGACCCTGCCCGGTAAACCATCAGATCATGGCTAGCGCGGCCGATACGTCAGAGGTGGATCTGGCGGCGCGGATTTCGGGGCAGGAGCGGCTGCGTCTTGCCGCATTGCACGAATACCGGCTCCTGGACGCACCCGCCGGAGACGAACTGGAAGCGGTGGTACGGGTCGCCGCCACCGTGGCCCAGGTCCGGAACTCCACGTTGAACCTGATCGACGAGAACCGGCAGTGCCAGCTCACCACCGTCGGATTCGAGGGTGCCGACTCGGCCCGCTCCGACTCGATGTGCGCGGTCCGGTTCGAGACCGGGCAGTACACGTACCTTCCGGACGCCAGCCTCGACCCGGAGTTCCGGACCAACCCGTGGGTGACCGGGGTACTGGCCGACGTCCGCTTCTACGCGTCGTTCCCGCTGGTCACGCCGGAGGGCCACGCGCTCGGTTCGCTCTGCGTCTTCGACGCGGTGCCCGCGGAACTGGACGACGAGCAGATCGCCCGGCTGCAGGACCTGGCCCAGATCATCCTGGCCCTGTTCGAACGGCGCCGGCAGGCCCGGATCAACGCCGAACTGGCCACCCTGTCCGAGGAACGGCAGCGGTGGACCGACACGCTGCTGGAGACCATCGACGTCGCGGTGGTGGCCGCCGACCAGAACGGACGGCTGACCCTGTTCAACCGGGCCGCCCGCGAATGGCACGGGATGGACGCCGACCACGACATCGACCCCAACGACCTGTCCGGCCGCTACCAGCTCTTCGAGACCGACGGGGTGACGCCGCTGCGGCAGGAGCGGATCCCGCTGCTGCGGGCCCTGCACGACGGCAGCGTCAAGGACGCCGAGATCGTCATCAGACGGCCGGACCGGGAGCCGATTCAGGTCAGCAGCAGCGGGCGGGCGCTGATCGGCCCGGGCGGGGTGCCACAGGGCGCGGTGGTCGCGATGAACGACGTGACCAGCGCCCGCGCCCAGCAGCGGGCGATCGAGGAGGCCCGCCGGGAACTGGCCGCCGCCAACACCGACCTGCGCCGCTCGAACACCGACCTGAGCAACTTCGCCGGTGCGGTCAGCCACGACCTGGTCGCGCCGCTCACCGCGGTCGGCGGCTACCTGGAACTGATCGGCGACGAGGTGCAGGGCCGGCCCGCCCAGTGGGTGGAGTCGGCGATCCGCGCGGTCACCCGGATGCGGGACCTGATCGGGTCGCTGCTCGACTACGCCCAGGCCGGCAGCGCCCCGGTGCACCGGGTGCCGACCGACCTGGCCGACATCTTCGAACAGGTGCGCACCGATCTGCGCCCGGCCGCGGAGGCCGCCGCGGCGACGGTGGAGACGTCCGGGGGACTGCCGACGGTCGCCGGGGACCCGGTGCTGATCCGGCAGTTGCTGCAGAACCTGATCGGCAACGCGATCAAGTACCGGGATCCGGAGCGGGACTGCCGGGTGCTCGTCTTCGCCCGTCAGGAGGAGGGGGGTGACTGGACCGTGCACGTCGCCGACAACGGCCTGGGCATCCCGCCGGAACAGCGGCGCCGGGTCTTCGAGATGTTCACCAGACTCGGCAACGGCAGCGCCGGCGGGCACGGCATCGGGCTCTCCACCTGCTGGCGGATCGTGGAACGGCACGGTGGCGTGATCCAGGTCGACGAGACCCCCGGCGGCGGTACGACTGTCGCCTTCACGTTGCCCGCTCAGAACAGTGGTGACCGGCCCCGGTAACCGGTCGACAGTCGTACTCCCGGGGTGAGGGTCCTGCCGTCACCCCGGTAGAGCATCAGATCGCCGGTGGCCGACTGCACCGATGAGTACTTTTCCGGCCTCGGCCGTTCGGTCAGTCCTTCCGGTGGCCGCTCCGGGATTCCGGCCGATACCGATCATGTCGACGGCGGCCGATCGTTCACCTGATGGACACCGGTTGTTGTGCGGGAGCGCTCCAGTCGCGCACCTATGGTGGGCAGACACCTGAACGCTCGGTTACGGGAGGCAGTCCGATGCGTGGCTCGGTGCTTGAGATCAACACCAGTTCAGACGGCAGCGTGGTCATCCAGCCACACGGTTCGGTCGGCCCCGACGAGGCGGTGGAACTCCGGCAGCTGCTGGTGCACACCGTCCGCCGGGTGCGCCCGCTGCGCCTGATCGTCGACCTGACCGACGTCCTGGACCTGGACCCGATCAACCTCGGTTCGGTGGTGGCCGCCTGCGACCTGGGCGACGACCACCAGGTGGCGGTCTTCGTCGACAACCCGAACCACCTGCTGGCGGCCCAGCTGCACGCCGCCGGAGTCCCGTCCCAGCGGGTCCGCCAGACCTGACACCCCCGGATCTTCCCGGTGCGTCATCAGTTTCGGACAGCGGCCATCGCTCGTTAGTCCGCTGTTAACCTGCGGAGACGTAGCATCCCGCCATGACAGCCGTACTGTTCACCCGCGCCGACCTGGCTCGGAGCGTCGCCGAGGAACTGATCGGCGACAGCGGTAACCGCTGGAAACACACCGCCGGGGTGGCCGCCCGGGCCGCCGAGCTGGCCGGCCGGCTCGGTCTGGACCCGGACATCCTGGTGACCGCGGCCTGGCTGCACGACGTCGGCTACGCGGAGACCATCGCGCTGACCGGTTTCCACCCGCTCGACGGCGCCGTCCACCTCAGCGCCGAAGGCTGGCCGGCCCGCATCACCGGTCTGGTCGCCTACCACTCCGGTGCGCGTTTCGTCGGCGCCGCCCGGGGCCTGGCCGCCGAGCTGTCGGCCTTCCCCGACGAGCGCAGCCTGATGGCCGACGCGCTCACCTACGCCGACCAGACCACCGGCCCGTCCGGCCTGCGGGTCGACACCGAGGCCCGGTACGCGGAGATGCTGCTGCGCCAGGGCCCGTGCTCCTGGAACGCCCGCGTCGACCCGGAACGCCGCCCGCACCTGCGCGCCGTGACAGCCCGTGTCGAACACTCACTGAACAGCCGGAACGTCCACTCCCTGGCCGCCTGAACCGTCTCCCGCCAGGGCGTACAGGAAGGACGTCAGCGCCTCCCGGTACGGCCCCAGGGTGCGCAGGTCGACGTATTCCTCCGGGCCGTGCTGGCCGTCGCCGCCGGGACCGAAGATGACCGCGTCGGTGCCGACCGCCGAATAGAAGCGGCCGTCGGCGGCGCCGTGTTTGCGCAGCAGGGCCCCGGTGTAGCCGGCGTCCTGGGCGGCGGTCTGCAGCAGCCGGAGTTCGGGGCTGGACGGGTCGGCCCAGTGCGGGGCGCCGAGGGCCTCGACCCGGGCCCGGACCGCGTGGCCGGTGACCGAGCGCAGATGGTCGGCGACCTGCTGGCGGGTGCGGCCGGCGAAGTCGCTGTCGGACGGCGGGAACCGGATGTCCAGCAGGGCCCCGGCCGTGTGCGGCACCACGTTGGCGGCGGTGTTCGGGGTGTCGACACTCGCCACGTTGACGGTGGTGACCCAATCCTCGGACGCCGGCACCGGATAGCGGTCGATCAGGCGCTGGACCGCTGTCATCACGGTGAGCAGGGCGTTCGCGCCGAGCCACGGGTAGGCGGCGTGGGCGGTGCGGCCGGTGGCGGTGAGCCGGACCCGGGCGATGCCCTTGGACTCGGCCACCACCTGCAGGTTGCTCTGTTCACCGATGACCACGAAGTCGCCACGGACCCCCTGCGCCACCTGGTGGCCGGTGCCGTCGAAGCCGCCGATCTCCTCGTCGGTCACCAGTTGTAGGGCGATCGGGTACGGCAGCTTCGGGGCGACGTCACGGAAGACCGACGCCATCACCACGGCGGCGGCCTTCATGTCGTGCGCTCCCCGCCCGTACAGCCGATGGCCGTTGATCTCGGGTTTGAACTGGCTGGGGGAGCCGGGGACCACGTCGAGGTGGGCGTTGAGGATGACCCGGGGCCGGCCGGGGGTGGCGACGAGCGCGCTGGGTCTGCCGCCGGAGGTGAAGTGGCGCACGTCGAAGCCGGGGCCGACCAGGGCGAGCACCAGGTCGAGTGCTCGCCGCAGGTCGTCCGGCCGGTCGGCGGTGGAGGGGATCGAGATCAGCTCGATCAGGTCGTCCATGGGACGAAATTTATCCTGGCTTCTTCTCGCCGGCTTCGACGGCCACGTCGAGACGGTTGCCGGTGGGCGGAAGCGGGCAGGTGGCGAACTCGGTGTACGCGCACGGCAGGTTCACCGAGCGGTTGAAGTCGATCGTCACGGTGCCGTCGGCGGCCGGTGCGTCGATCAGCAGGGAGCGGTTCGCGGCGTACGTGGTCACGCCTGAGGTGGCGTCGGTGAACAGCACCGACAGCGTGCCGGGGGTGTAGCCGTTGAACGCGGTCAGTGACTGCGGGGCGCCGCCGAGGTCGAACTCGATCCGGCCGGGCGCCTCGTAGACGTGCTCGATCCCTTCGGCCACCGATCCCACGGTGGTCGCCTGCGGTTCGTCGAAAGCTACGTAACGTCCGGTGATCTGCCACTTCTCGTCGGCCGGGTAGGCGGGCGTGCCGGTGTAGGCGGCAAGGACCGGGCTGGACGGGTGGCGGGGGCGGACCACGTCGTACCCGCCGCGCTTGGCAATCTCGATTTTGGCGTCACCGGACGTGACGGTGATGTCGGCACGCTCGGCGATCGGGCCGAGAACCGTGGTGCCGGTGATCACCCGATCGCCGAGGCCGAGCGACTCGCCCTCGGCGAGTGCCACGGTGACCCCGTCCGGCCCGCTGCTCCACTCGCCGGGCGCGCCGTCGAACCGCTGGGGTCGGTCGGTCAGCCAGTGCAGGCCGGTGATGGCGAGGAAGCCGTGCGGGTCGGCGCGCCGTTTCTCGTGGGCGGCGTGCCACTGGTCCCACTGCTCCTGGAACGAGATCGTCATACAGTGACCTTAATCCCTACTTCGGGCATGGGATATGGACCGGGTCCGTGACGTCTGCTACGTTCGTTGCCAGGTCATGAGTGCCAGCAGATAGCCCCGGCTTGCTGGCCGGCAACCCTTGCGTTCGCGATGGGGTGCCCCGGGTGAAGACCGGGCTGATGTCGCCCGACATCGGCAAAACGGCGAACCCGTGGAGGCGCGGCCATGCCATCGTTGCAGGTGATCGGTGACGACAGCGATTTCGTTCACTTCGACTACGCGGCCTCGGCCCCCTGTATCCGGGCCGCGGCGGACGCGGTTCAGGACCTTCTCCCGCGGTACGGCAGTGTGCACCGGGGCACCGGCATCCGGTCCCAGGCGTCCACCCTCGCCTACGAGCTGGCCCGCGACGTGGTCGCCGAGTTCGTCGGCGCACGCCCCGGCGACACCGTGATCTTCACGCGGAACACCACCGACGCCCTCAACCTGCTGGCCCGCGCCCTGCCCGAGGGCACCACCACCGTGCAGTTCGACGGTGAGCACCACGCCAACCTGCTGCCCTGGCCGAACCCGCTGCGCCTGCCCACCCCGTCGTCGCCGGACGAGGCGGTCATCGCGCTGAAGGAGGCCCTCGACGGGCTGACCGGCCCGGCCGTGCTCACCGTCACCGGGGCCAGCAACGTGACCGGCGAGGTGTGGCCGGTGCGCGAACTGGCCGACGTGGCCCACTCGTACGGCGTCCGGGTGGTCGTCGACGCCGCCCAGCTGGCCCCGCACCGGCCGGTCGATATGGAGGACCTGGGCGCCGACTGGATCGCCTTCTCCGGTCACAAGCTGTACGCCCCGTTCGGCGCCGGGGTCCTGGCCGGCCGTTCCGACTGGCTGGACGCCGCCGGCCCGTACCTGGCCGGGGGTGGCGCGAGCGCCGCCGTCGGGGACCATCTCGACGACCTGGTGTGGGCGACCGGCGCGGCCCGGCACGAGGGCGGCACGCCGAACCTGCTCGGTGCCGTCGCGATCGCCGCGGTCTGCGAGGCGCTGACCGCCACCGACCGGCTCGCCCTGCACCGGGACGAGCAGCAGCTGCTGGCCCGGCTGCGGGACGGCCTGGCCGGCATCCCGGAGGCGGTCGAGGTGAGCGTCTTCGGCCCGGATCACCCGCGGGTCGGCATCGTCTCCCTGGCCCTGCCCGGTCACGAGCCGGCGTCTGTCGCGCAGATCCTGGGCCGGGACCACGGCATCGGGGTCCGGGCCGGGCAGTTCTGCGCGCACCCGCTGGTCCGGCGCCTGACCGGTAGTGATCAGACCGGTTCGTGCGACGGGAGCAACGGCCTGCTGCGGATCAGTTTCGGTCTCGGCAGCACCATCGATGATGTTGATCGTCTGCTGGCCGTGCTGGCCACGGTGCTTCGCTCCTGACCTACAACCCGGTGATGCTTCCGTAGGCATGCCCGGTGACCGATGATTCCTTCGTGGCGACATGGATGGGGCGGATCCGGGACCGGTTCCCGACCGGCGGCGGGCTGAACGACGAGGACTGGACGGGCCGGCACCGGCTGCTGACGGTGCTGCTCGCCGTCTTCATGGTGGTGATCACTCTGGCCGGTCTGTGGCAGGGCGGCGAGAGCCTGCGGGCGCTGCTCGTCACCGACGCGATCGTCCTGCCCTGCCTGGTCGCCGCCCGGCTGATGCACGGCCGGCGACCGCGGTCGCTGGCCGTGTCCCTGGGCTTCGCGGTGTCCTGCGCGGGTTTCGTCGCCCTCTGCGACGGGCTCACCGAGGCCCACTTCACCTTCTTCATCGCCGTCGCGGCCCTCGCCCTGTACCGGGACTGGGTCCCGTTCGGCGGGTTCCTGGTCGCCACCGTGGTGCATCACGCCGGGTTCGGCGCGGTCCGGTTCGATCACGTCTTCGGCCACCAGCAGGCGCAGGCGAACCCGCTGCTGTGGGCGCTGATCCACGGTGTCGCGGTGCTCGCCGCGGCCGCCTTCCAGCTGGTCGCGTGGCGGTTCAACGAGTTCGAGGAGAAGCGCGCGCAGGATCACCTGGACGAGAGCCAGGCCCAGCTCGGCGTGGCCTTCGACGAGACACCGGTGCCGATGGCGATGTTCGCCCCGGACGGCCTGATGCTGCGTACCAACAGTGCCTACCGGGAGTGGCTGCGCCTGCCGGAGCAGCTGCCGGACGGCTTCACCGTGCACGACCTGCCGTTGCGTGTCGTCGACGAGGACGAGCCGGAGATCTTCCCGCTGCTCGCCGAGAGCCAGGAGCCGATCACCGTCACCCGGCGTTACCGCCGGGCCGACGACGACACGATCATCTGGGTGCAGATCCACGTCACCGGCATCTTCGGCCCGGACGGCGACCTGCGGCTGATCTTCGTGAACTGCCTGGACATGACCGAGGTCCGCGACCACGAGGCGGAGCTGAACTACCAGGTGCGGCACGACTCGCTCACCGGGCTGCTGTCCCGGCAGGCGTTCGAGCAGGACCTGACCGAGCTGCTCGCCGCCAGTGCCGAGCCGGTCAGCGTCATCTACCTGGACGTGGACCGCTTCAAGTCGATCAATGACGGTAACGGGCACACCACCGGCGACGAGGTGCTGCGGGCGCTCGCCACCCGGCTCGCCGAGGTGGTCCCGGCCGACGCCCTGGTGGCCCGGCTCGGCGGCGACGAGTTCATCGTGGCTCTGCGCGGTGCGGCCGGGGTGGGCCTGCGGGCCGGTAACGGGATCCTCGCCGCCCTGGCCGAGCCGCTGACGACCGGGGTGCCGGTGAGCGTCAGCGCCGGGGTCACCACCGCCTGCGGCCCGGTCCCGGCCGAGGACGTGGTGCTGGCCGCCGACACCGCCATGTACGCGGCCAAGCGGGCCGGCGGCAACCGGATCCAGGTCTACAGCGACGAGCTGCGGGTACCCGTCCAGCAGAAGATCGCCGCCGAGGCCCGGTTGCGGCAGGCCCTGGCCGGTGACCCGCGGGTCACCCTGCCGGTCTGGTTCCAGCCGGTGGTCTCCACCGAGACCGGGCTGATCGCCGGGGCCGAGGCCCTGGTCCGGATGCGTACCCCGGACGGGGAGATCCTCAGCCCGTTCCACTTCGTCGGCGCCGCCGAGGAGACCGGCCTGATCGTGCCGCTCGGCGAGCACGTGCTGCGGACCGCCGTCGAGCACCTGCTGCAGTGGTCGGACCGGCTCGGCTACGTGTCGGTGAACGTCAGCCCGCGCCAGCTCGCCGAACCGGACTTCGTGCCGATGGTCGCCGCGGTGCTCGCCGAACTGCCCGGCTTCGACCCGTCCCGCCTGGTCCTGGAGATCACCGAGACCGCGCTGCTCTCCTCGACGGTCGACGTCGGGGAGCGCCTCAACTCACTCAAACAGCTCGGTGTCCGGATCGCGCTGGACGACTTCGGCACCGGGTACAGCTCGCTGACCTGGCTCAAGTCGCTGCCCGCCGACATCGTCAAACTGGACCGCTCGTTCGTGGCCGGGCTGGCCGAGGACGCCCGCAAGGCCTCGATCATCGAAGGGGTGCTGTGGCTGGCCCGTTCCCTGGGCATGTCCACGATCGCCGAGGGCGTCGAGGAGGAGGCCGACTGGGAGGCGCTCCGTGAGCTCGGCTGCCCGGCCGTGCAGGGGTACTTCTTCAGCAAGCCGCTACCCGATCACGAGTTCGAACGGATGCTGCTGACGTCACCCGCACGGACCACCTTCGAGGGAGTTCACCTGGACGAAACCATGGGGACCGCTGTCGCCGGTTAGAGTCCGCCCATCCTTGACAACGTTGATCCTTTCATCGGAACCGCGGCCACCGATCTGCCTCGCGCACACGGTCTCGCCGCTACCTGGTGGTGGCCGAAACCGCAGGTGGGTAACACCCATCCGGGGGCCACCTCGCCGTTGGGCATGGTCTCCGCCTGCGCCTACTCGGGGGCGTACCCGACCGGTTACGGCAGGTACGCCAAGAACACCGAGGGTGTGCCGGAGGAGATGTTCGACCGCCTGCAGGCGTCCGGGTTCACCCACTTCCAGCAGTCCGGCACCGGTGCGATCCGCAAGTACTACAACTATGTGCGGGTCACCCCGATGGTGCAGCCCCTCGACGACCTGGGGCAGTCCTGGCCGCTCGAGGACGAACAGGCCGAGGCCGGCTACTACGCGGCCAACCTGGACACCGGCGTACGGTGCGAGATCACCGTGGGCGAGAAGGTGGCGGTGCACCGCTACACCTTCCCCGACCACCACAGCGCCCGGGTCGTCATCGACCTGTCCTGCGGCGGCCTCGGCATCGACCTGGGCCGCACCGTCCCGCTGCGGGCCCAGGCCGAGAGCATGGGCCACGGCCGGGGGCAGGGCACCGTGGTGATGGAGGGCATCCCGCTCTCGGTCTTCATCGAGGTGGAGAGCCCCGGCTGGCGGCAGATGCTCTGGTACGACAGGCGGCTCATCCCGGGCGGCACCCGCCTCGACTTCGACAGCATCCGGCACACCACGCTGCGCCCGTTCGGCATGCTGTTCATGGGTCCGGCCCGCGCCGGGCAGACCATCGAGGTCCGGATGGGTTTCTCGCTGCGCGGCTGCGACCAGGCCCGGCTCAACCTGGAACGCGAGTGCGGCACCTCCGGGGACAGCGCCTTCGAGACCGTGAAGGCCCGGACCCGGGACCGCTGGCGCGACCACCTCGGCCGGATCCAGGTGGACGGCGGCACCCCGGCCCGGCGGACCGTGATGGGCACCGCGCTCTACCACTCGCTGATCAAACCCTGCATCGCCGACGACGAGAGCCCCAACTGGCCCGACCCCGGCCCGTACGCCTTCGACATCTGCACCATGTGGGACATCTACAAGACCCAGATGCCGCTGCTGTCGGCGATCGTCCCGGACCGCTACAACGACCTGCTGGAGTCGCTGATCCGGGTCTGCGAGGAGGAGGGCAACTTCCCGATCGGGTACCGGATGGCCCGCGGTGCCGACCGGTTCTTCCGGCAGGCCAGCGCCCTCGCACACACCGCCCTGGCGGACGTGCACGCCCTGAAACGGCCCGGCATCGACTGGACCTGGGCGCTCGTGCACATGGTCGACGACCTGCGCCGGCTCTACGGCGAGGACTTCTGGGAACACGGCGTGGTGCACCCGATCACGCACACCCTGGACCTGGCGTACGCCCACCACTGCACCGCCAAGGTGGCCCGCGCCCTCAACGACCACCGGCTCGCCGCCGACCTGGAACGCCGCAGCCAGGGCTGGATCAACGCCTTCGACCCGTCCACCGGCCTGCTCAAGGACTCCGAGTTCTACGAGGGCGGCAAGTGGAACTACTCGTTCCGGCTGCTCCACGACATGGCCGGGCGGATCGAACTGGCCGGTGGGGACCGCGCCTTCGCACGGATGCTGGACCGCTTCTTCGGGTACGGGTGCGAGCCGGTCAAGCAGCCCGGCCGCTGCCCCGACCCGCTTGAGATGGCCGCCGGTTACGCGCTGAACCGGTTCGAGGGGCTGAACAACGAACCGGACATGGAGGTCCCTTGGGCCTACCACTACGCGGGGCGCCCCGACCGTACCGCCGAGATCGTGAATTCCGCCTTGACCTGGCAGTTCGGCACCGGGCCCGGTGGCCTGCCGGGCAACGACGACTCCGGCGGGCTGAGCGCCTGGTACGTCTGGGCGTCGCTGGGACTCTTCCCGGTCGCCGGACAGAACATGTTCCTGGTCAACACTCCCGCGTTCGAACGCGCCACCATGCAGGTCGAGGGCGGCGAATTCATCATCGAGACCAGCGGGTTCCGGGAGTCCCCGATCGGTGTCGACGGCCTCGACCGCGACCCGGCCACCCAGTACGTCCAGTCCGCGACCCTCAACGGAAGGCCGCTGCACGCCACCCACCTGACCGCAGCCGACGTCCATGACGGCGGGCGGCTGCATCTGCGGCTCGGGCCCGAGCCCTCCACCTGGGGGCACGGGAATCGGCCGCCATCCCTCTCCGATCCCCACCCTAAGGAAGAAAGATGAGCCGACCCACCCGCCGACTCGTCATCGCGGTACGCGCCGACCCGGTCATCTGCGGTCATTCCGGTGAGGCCCGCAACCTCGCCGAGGTGGCCCTGACCCGGGGCTTCGACGACGTCCGGTTGCTCACCTGGCCGATCCCCGCGCTGCAGGCGGCCGGCCTGCCGCTCAAGCCCCTGGACCGGCTGCTGCCGTACAGCCCCGGCATCACCGTCGAACGCCCCGAGGCGGTCGGCGACTACCGGGTGCCGGACGGCCGCCACCTGGCCGGGCTCACCGGCCGCCTGGTGGAGTTGCTGTCCGAGGACGTGCCCACCGTCTGCCTGTCGATGTACCTGGTACCCCACACCCAGGTGATCAACGACGCGGTGGCGGCGGTCCGGGCTGCCGGATTCACCCCCGATGTACGGACCGTTGCGAAGGCGGTCGGTTCGGACGTCACCAACGTCATCAAGTCCTGCCTGCGGGAGGGGCGCTTCGGCGCGGCCATGGTGCTGTTCACCACCTTCCTGGCCAGTGACGAGGTGGTGGCCGTCTCGGAGTACACCCGGGACGAGATCATCGCGGCGGCCGTCGAGGTGGACGCGCACTGCGGGACCACCTTCGCCGACCAGTGCCGGGCCCGTGTCACGGTGAGCTACCCGCCGATCGACGCGTCGGCGTTCCTCGATCTCGACCGGGAAGCGGTCGACGCCGCCCTGAAACGCCGCGGACTGGAACGGGACAAGTACGTCCTCTTCCTCTCCCGGGTGGCCCGGGCCAAGGGCATCTATGACCTGGTCATCGCCTACGGTCAGATGCGCTGCCGGGACGACGTGAAACTGGTCGTCGCGGGCACCGGCCCGGCCCTGGAACACGTGCGGGCGATGGCCAAGGAGGACGACCGGATCATCTTCCTGGACGACGTCGACGACGACGAGAAGTCGCTGCTGATGGCCGGGTGCGCGGCGTACGCGCTGCCCACCAAGCCGGAACCGGACTTCGTCGAGACGTTCGGCATCGCCCTGGCCGAGAAGGCCCTGGCCGGTGGCGGGCCGATCATCACGACCACCACCGGCGGTGTCCTCGAAGCGGTCGGTGACGCTGCGGTGATCGTCGAGGCCGGCGACATCCACGCCCTGGCCGACGCGGTCGACCGGGTGGTCCTCGACATGACCGCCGAACAGCGCCGTGACCTGGAGGTCCGGGCCCGCGAACACGCCATGCAGTTCGACCGGGGCGCCGTCTTCGACGATCTCTTCCCCGCCTGACCCAGTGGTGGTTCCGGATCCGCTGATTCCGGAACCACCACTGCCGGTTGATCAGATCCGGCCGTCGGCGGCCAGGCGGTCCAGCTTCCGGTACCCCTCGTCGACGCCGGTCTCCATCCCGCTCTGCAGCCAGGCGTCCCGGCCCTCGAAGCTGTCCACCAGCGACTGCGCGTGCAGCCGGGTGCGCCCGCCGCCCAGATCCTCGAACCGGATCGTCTCCAGGGCGACCCCGTCGGGCTGGCCCTCCCAGGTGAACGTCTGCACGATCCGGTCGGTGCCGATCTCGTGGAACGAGCCGCGGAAGGCGAACTCCTCCTCGTTCCGGCGCGAGACGTACCGGAAACTGCCGCCGGTGCGGGCATCCCAGTAGTCGATCTCGCTGGTGATCGAATCCGGACCGATCCACAGCAGGAACAGATCCGGGTCGGTGTGCGCGCGGATCAGCTGCGCCGGAGTCGCCGTGAAGTCCCGGGTGATTCGGATGATCGGCAGCTTCGGATCGGCTTCGATTGTCGTCATGTCTCGTCCTCCATCGTCCTGAGCACCTCGTCCAGCCGGGAGTACCGCTCCTCGGCCCGGCGCCGGTAAGACTCGATCCACGTCTGCATCCGGTCGAACACCTCGGTCTCCAGACGCACCGCACGGGGTTGCGGGCCCGGCGGGCGGCTCACCAGACCGGCCTCCTCCAGCACCCGCAGGTGTTTGTAGACCGCCTGGACCGACATCCGGTACGGCTCGGCGAGCTGGTTGACCGTCGCGTCACCGCCGGACAGCCGGGTCACCATGTCGAGCCGGGTCGGGTCGGCCAGTGCGGCGAACACCCGTGCCATCGTGTCCATCGACCCTCTTTCAACTTACCGGTTTAAAGCCAAGGTAGGCGCCGGTTCGGGCGAATGTCAAAGAGCTGCCGGAGGCGGGCCCGCCGGGGCCGTAGGCTGAACGGCGTCGCACCGACGGAGGGGACACTCCCGTGCACGACGAGGTGATCACCCTCTTCGACGACTGCATCGCCGACATGATGCTGCTCCGCGCCGAACTCGCCGCGTCCCGCCGGGTCGAGCCCGGCGAGCGCCACACCACGGTGCTCGCCGCCATCGCGGCCGCCGAGCGATTCGCCCTCCAGGCAGATCAAACCCTTGCGCCGGTACGCGGGAGCACGGTCACCTTCGCCCCCGCCACCACGCTGCGCGTCCCCACGCCGGCGGTCACGCTTCCCGTTGCGGCGCCCTCTCAGGACTGAGCGGTCGCGCGGTCCAGCACGTCGTCGGCGGGGCACCGGTTGCGGTAGACGTACCGCTCGGTGAACTCGGCGACCGCATCGCGCAACTCGCGGGAGACGCCCTGGCGGGTCAACGCCGCGTAGGCCGCCAGGAAACAGTCCCGGGCGGCCGCCGCCAGCACCGGATCGGTGAGCGCGTCCCGGGCCGCCCGCTCCCACAGCGCGGGCTCCCCGGCCAGCCGCTCAGTGGCCTCGATCGCCTCGTCCGCCGCGCGCGGATCGTCCAGCAGCACCGCGGCCACCGCTGCCGGAACACGCCAGCCGTCACCGGGCTGACGGTCGGCCACATCGAGTT
>DATMVU010000864.1:0-2334 GCA_035562875.1 Actinoplanes sp.
CGAACTCCTTGTAGGCGGTCCAGTTGTGCGGCCCTGCGTAGCTGCCGTCGGCGTAGACGGCGGTCATGGTGGCGAGACGGTCGCCGTTGAACGTGGTGGGAACGGTGTACGCGCCTGTCGCACCGGAGCTGGGCCGGACCACCGGGCGGTCGGCACTGATCACGTCGAGCCGCCACGGCACGCCGCGGGAGAACCGGAGGGACAGCGAGGCTTTCACCCCGTACCCACCAGTCTTCGTCAGTTGGTGCAGCAACCCGGCGCTGAGGGTGAGCCGGTCGCCGGACACCTGGTAGTCGGGTCCGCGCCGCAGTGTGGTGTCACCGAGCCGGACGTGGGTGAAGCCGGTGCCGTTGGTGTTGATCGTGATGGTCCGGGCGGTGACCGGAACCGATCGCGGGACGAACAGCAGGTCGCTCTCGGCGGTGCCGGACCGGGTCCGCCAGCTGGTGGAGACCTGGGCGAACAGTTCGGCGTCACGCCAGACCGCGGCGGTACGGTCGAAGTGCTGCCCGTTGTCCCACAGCATGGTGGTGACCCCGGACCGGCGCGCCTCATACCCGAAGAGTTCGAAGAACTTGAGCTTCTCGCCCTGTTCGATGGTGCCGGTGTGCCGGTCGAACCCGAGCAGGCCGTACTCGCCGAGGATGACCGGGATGCCCCGGCTGATCAGACTGTCGCGCAGCCGCTGGAAGGTGCCGAGCAGGTCGGCCCGGGCGGTGTCGTCGAAGCGGTAGCCGCCGGCCACGTTGACGCTGAACGGCCAGTACCCGTAGTAGTGCACGGTGGCGATCAGATTCGGATCGTTCAGGGCGGTGAACTCGGCGGTCAGCGCGTCGAGGCGGCCCTGGTCGGCGTTGGTGTGCAGGGTGGGCAGGACCAGCGCCCGGGTGGTGTTGCCGCCGCCGCTGCCGCGCACGATCCGGTGGAAGGACGTGTTGAGTTCGGCGAGCAGGGCGTAGTTCTCCGCGTCGCCGGAGCTGCCGGCGAACTGGGGTTCGTTGACGCTCTCCAGCAGCAGCCGGGGTGAGGTGTCCCGGAAGGCTGCGGCGACCTGGGTCCAGATCGCGTCGTACCGGGCCAGTACGCCGTCGTGGTCGGTGGGCATCGTGTTGATCCACTGCCACGAGTCGTGGTGGATGTTGAGCAGCACGTAGAAGCCCTCGGCCAGGGCCCAGTCCACCACCTCGCGGACCCGGGCCAGGTAGGCGGGGTCGATGGTGTGGTCCGGGCTCTGGTGCTGTCCCCAGGTGACCGGGATGCGGATGCTCTTGAAGCCCTGCCGGCGGATGTTCTGCAGCAGTTCCCGGGTGACGCGCGGGTTGCCCCACGAGGTCTCGTCGTCCCCGGTGGCGTCGAGGGTGTTGCCGAGGTTCCAGCCGGGTTGCATGGCTCTGGTGATCGCCGCTGCCGACGGCGCCGCCTGTGCCGGGCCGGGCCACGCCAGTCCCACGGTGATCAGGACGAGCGCGAGCAGCCTGCCGAGTAGTCGCGTCATGACGCTCCTAGTAGCGAGGACACGCGGGAATGGGAGCGCTCCCGCAGTTGACCTCGGCAGACTATGTTCGGGCGTCAAACTATGTCAATGAATCGATGGACGCGGGCCGCCTGCCGGCGAGCGGGGGATGCGCTCCTCACCGGCGGGCGGCCCGCACCGATCCACCGCACCACCCCGCCGCGTCGTCGAAGGGTGAGCCTTTTCTGCCACCTTCCGGAAAGGCGACCGCATCGGGTCCACTGCACCGAGTACTAGCCTCCGTGCATTCCACCAAAAGGCTGATCCGTATGATCCTGCACTTTTGGAGAACCGTTTCAGTCGCGTTGCGGAGAATGGCCGAGAAGGACTCGGGCGGTTGGGTGCGGCCTCGTGAGCTGCAACGATGCAAGTTGCAGCGCTATCCTCCCAAGGGCATCCCTCCAAACTGGATTGGCACGCTCGATAGGGTGCAACGCATTGTCATAAAGCTATTGCTCTCCGTACTCTGTTGGTCAACTGTCATCGACCTGCATAAGTACGATGCAGCGGGCCGGCGCTGTCACGGGGCCCGGAGGGGAGCAGCAATGCTTGTCAAAGTCCTCGACCAGATCACTGACGACCGCCTTCTGGAGGCAGCCTGGAACCTGTATCTGGAAGCCTTTGAGGACCTGAACGCCAGGGCGGCCCAACGGCACCTCATGTACCGCCCGGAGTTCAACGAGGTCATGCAGGACACCCGAATCGACAAGTACCTGGCCATGGAGGCCGACGGGACGTTGTCGGGAATCGCCTGCTACACCAACTACCTCGAGGCGATCCCACTGATCGCTCCGGCCTACTTCGAACGCAACTGGCCGGAG
>DATMVU010000865.1:0-2810 GCA_035562875.1 Actinoplanes sp.
GCTCACGCGCGGGCGCTGCTCGACGACGGCCCGGACGGGCGGACCGCGTGCCTGGAGGCCGACCTGCGGGATCCGAAACGGATCCTGACCCACCCGATGATCGATCCGGACCGGCCGGTGGGGCTGCTGCTGGTCGCGGTGCTGCACTACGTGCACGACGACGGGGAGGCCCGGCGGTCCGTCCGGGGGATGCTGGAGCTGCTGCCCCGCGGCAGCTTCCTGGTGCTCAGCCACGTCACGCTGGACTTCACCGGTCCGGTGACCACCGCCGGCCTGTTGCGGGTGGTCGCCGGCCAGATGCGACCGCGGCCCCGGCCCCGGATCGCCGAGTACCTGGACGGCTTGGAGCCGATCGAGCCGGGGCTGGTCCCGGTCTGTGACTGGCGGCCCGGACCGGACCGGGCCACCGCTGCCGAAGTGGTGAACTACGGGGCGGTCGCCCGGCTACCGTGACGGCGTGATCCCGGCGAACCCCGGCACGACCGGATCCGGCACGGGTTTCGCCGGGTGCTGCCAAACCCCACGCCGGCCGGACGCGTGGATTCTCCCGGCGTGACCTCATGAGACTCACCGCCGCGGTGGGCGCCGGGGCGGCCCTGCCGGTAGTTGCGGCGACCCCCGCGACGGCCGCCGGGCCGATCGTCAAGCCGCTGCCGGAAGACCTCTTCCGCCCACTCGGGACCAATGCCGAGACCCGGTGGTCGGCCTTGCGGGATCAGGGCTACTACGTGCCGGTGGACCGGTTCTTCGTCCGCAACCACACGGTCACGCCGGCCATCGACGCGGCGACATGGGAACTGGAGGTCTCCGGCCTCAGATCAGGCAAGTCGGCATTCTTCAGCCTGAATGATCTCAAGAGACTGCCGCATGAGACCCGGCCCGTCGCCATCGAGTGCGCCGGCAACGGCCGCAGCTACTACACCACTCAACAGGGCCAGACCGTCTCCGGCACCGCCTGGCGACTGGGGGCGATCGGCGTCGGCGGGTGGAAGGGCGTCCGGCTCTCGACCGTGCTGCGCAAGGCGGGCATCTCACGGGACGCGGTGGACGTACAGCCGATCGGCCTGGATCCGAACTTCGTCAGTGGTGGCGTCGACCTCGGCCCGGTGCGCCGTCCGCTCCCGGTGTCCAAGGCGTTCGACGACGTGCTGCTCGCCTACGAGCTGAACGGCGAACCCCTACCCCCAGACCATGGATTCCCGGTACGGGTGGTGGTCCCCGGCTGGGTCGGCATCGCCTCGATCAAGTGGGTCGGGAAGATCGAGGTGTCCACCGAGCCGCTGTTCAGCCCGTGGAACACCAGCTTCTACCGCCTGTTCGGCCCGGACTTCCCGGCCGAGGGCGAGCCGTTCGACAGGCAGGTCGTCAAGAGCGCCTTCGAGCTGGATCCCGGTACGACGTTCCCGGCCGGCGTCCGCACCCGGCTGACCGGCCGGTCGTGGTCGGCCGACGGCCCGATCCGGGAGGTCACGGTCAGCACCGACGGCGGCGTGACGTGGCGGCGCGCGAGGCCGTACGGCGCGACCCCGGGCGGAGTGTGGCAGCGCTGGGAGATCGACTGGACGCCGGCCGCCGGTGAGCACGTGTTGCAGGCGCGCGCCACCGACGTGCGCGGCAACACCCAGCCGGAGGTGGCGCAGTTCAACACGCTCGGTTACCTCTTCGACGCGGTGGTTCGGGTGCCGGTGACGGCCGCCTGATCTTTGCAAGAAATAGCAGGTTCTGCAAGATCTTGCAGAACCTGCTAGCGTGCGTCGCCATGACGGATCAACTCGTCGCACCGCCCACCGCTGTCTGGTGGCGCAACGCGGTCATCTACCAGGTCTACCCGCGCAGCTTCGCCGACTCGAACGGTGACGGCATCGGTGACCTGCCCGGCGTCGTGAGCCGGCTCCCCTACCTGCGGGACCTCGGCGTCGACGCGGTCTGGCTGTCGCCCTTCTACGCCTCCCCGCAGGCGGACGCCGGCTACGACGTCTCCGACTACCGCACCGTCGACCCGCTCTTCGGCACCGTCGCCGACGCCGGGCGGCTGATCAGCGACGCGCACGCCCTGGGCCTGCGGGTGATCGTCGACCTGGTCCCCAACCACTCCTCGGACCAGCACGAATGGTTCCGGCGGGCGCTCGCCGAGGGCCCCGGCTCGCCGTTCCGGGACCGCTACCACTTCCGCCCCGGCCGTGGCGCCGACGGGGAGCTGCCGCCGAACGACTGGCCGTCCATCTTCGGCGGCCCGGCCTGGACCCGGGTCGCCGACGGCGAGTGGTACCTGCACCTGTTCGCCGGCGAGCAGCCGGACTTCAACTGGGAGCACGCGGCGGTCCGGGACGAGTTCAAGACCATCCTGCGGTTCTGGCTCGACCTCGGTGTCGACGGCTTCCGGATCGACGTGGCGCACGGCATGGTCAAGGAGGCCGGGCTGCCCGACATCGGCGACACCGGCGAGTGGCACCTGCTCGGCGCCGGGGAGAGCCCGTTCTTCGACCGGGACGGCGTGCACGAGATCTACCGCGAGTGGCGGCGGATCCTGGACGAGTACCCGGGCGAGCGGATCGCCGTCGCCGAGGCGTGGGCGCCGAGCCTGGCCCGGGTGGCGAACTACGTGCGCGACGACGAACTGCACCAGGCGTTCAACTTCAGCTACCTGGGCACCGCGTGGAACGCGCACGAACAGCGGCAGATGATCGACGAGTCGCTGTCCGCGATGCGCTCGGTCGGCGCACCCACCACCTGGACACTGTCGAACCACGACGTGGTCCGGCACACCACCCGGCTGATGCAGCGGATCGAGGGCGAGGCGGCGGGGCGCA
>DATMVU010000866.1:0-8173 GCA_035562875.1 Actinoplanes sp.
GGCCTGTCTTGAGGCCACCTGGCCCGCTCGTATTGCCCGGGCCCACGTTGAGACTGCCTGCCCGCCTCGGTTCAGGTCCGGCTGGGCGTGACGGATTTCTTTCGCCTACGGAAGGCGGTCGGTGTGGGTTGCCGGGGCGGCTCCCTTCGTACGGCGTACCGGAAAATGGGTCTCAGGCTCTCAGGCGTAAGCCTCGGGGTGTGGCACGGAAGCCGGCCGCGGTCAGGGCGTCTCGGAGGGCGGAGGCGTGCACCGATTCGCCGTCTGCTCGTTCGACGGACATCGGACCGAGGGCGCCGGAGCGGACCGCGCCCGCCAGACCGTGGGCCGCCCGGGTCAGCAGGTCGGTGTCGTCGGTGAAGGACAGCAGGGTCCGGCCGCCACGTTCCACATAGAGCACCAGATCGCCGGCGGCCAGCACCACCAGGGCGCCCGCTTTCCGGCCGGCCCGATGCCCCGGCCGGCCCGAGGTCTCCGCGTCGCCGCTGTCCACGACCCGGTCCGGCCATGGCAGTGCGGCACCGTAGGGGTTGGCCGGATCGGTGGCCGCCAGCACCACAGCGGGTGGTGTGCTGCGCCGGTCCTCGTCCGGTTCGCTCAGCGCCCGCAGCCGGTCGACAGCGCCGGGCACCGCGAACTGGGCCGCCCCCAGCCCTTCGACGAAGTAGCCCCGGCGGGCCGTGCCGCGTTCCTCCAGCGCGGCCAGCACCGGATAGACGGCCGCGAACCCGCCGGTCACGCCCTCGGCGACGGCCGCGCCCCGGGTCACCACACCGTGTCGTTCCAGCAGCAGGTCGGCGACAGCGGCGGCCCGGCGGGTCGGGTCGAGGTCGCGGTCCGGCAGCCGGGACCAGCGGCCCGCCATGTTCGGTGGACCGCCCCGGGCGGGCATGGCCGGCCGGCCGGGGCGACGGTACCTCGATCGGGCCGGTGCCGCTTTCGCCTTGTGCGCGCCGCTCCCGCCGAGCAGGGCCCGCAACGGCGCGAACGTGTCGTTGGTGAGATGCCCGGCCCACACCAGATCCCACACGGCCGCGGCGAGTTCGGTGTCGTCGGTCGAGCCGACCCGGTCGGAGAGCGACCGGAAGAACAGGGCCTGCCCGTCCTCCAGTGCGGCCAGGACCGTCTGATGCAGCGGGGTGGCGGCGAACTCCTCGTCAGGCACCGGCAGCAGCAGCGGTGCGCTCTCCGCGTAGGCCAGCGTCACCCAGCCGTCCCCGCCGGGGATCGAACCGGACCCGGCCCACAGCACCTCCCCGGCCGCGCACAACTCGTCGAGCTGGGGTGGCGCGTAGTCGGCGACGCGAGCCGGCAGCACCAGCCGCTCCCATGCGGACGCCGGAACGGCCACACCCTGCACCTGATCGAGCACGGCAGCCAGGGCGTCGACCCCGCGGGAGTTGCCGCCGACCTGCTGCCAGCGGGGCAGGAAGGTGGCCAGCACCCGCGGCGGGACCGGCTCGATCTCCCGGCGCAGCGCGGCCAGCGACCGGCGCCGCAGCATCCGCAGCACCTCGGCGTCGCACCACTCCGTCCCGGCGCCACCTGGCGAGAACTCTCCGGACGTGATCCGGCCGGTCGCGGTGAGCCGTTTCAGGGCCTGCTCGACGACAAAAACCCCGAGACCGAACCGGGCCGCACACGTCGCCGCAGCGAACGGCCCGTGTGTCCGGGCGAACCGGGCGACCAGGTCACCCAGCGGATCGGCGACCGGTTCCAGGTAGGCCTCGGGGATCCCGACCGGCAGCGCCACGCCGAGCGCGTCCCGATAGCGGGCAGCATCGTCGATGCCGATCCACCGCTCCTCACCCGCCACCCGGACCCGGATCGCCCGCCGGGCAGCCGCGAGACCCGTCACCCACTCCTCGGGGACACCACGCACGGCCAGCTCGGCCGCGGACAGGTCGCCGAGGAGGCGGAGCAGTTCGGCGGCGTCCTCCGCGTCCCGGGGAGTGCGCTGCGCGGTGAGCCACTGCAACTGCGTCTCGGTCTCGGCCACCACCTCCGGATCGAGCAGCTCCCGCAGGTCGACCCGGCCGAGCAACTCGCCGAGCAGTGTCGAGTCCAGGGCCAGCGCGGCCGCCCGGCGCTCGGCCAGCGGGGCGTCCCCCTCGTAGAGGAAGGCGCCCACATAACCGAAGAGCAGTGACCGGGCGAACGGTGACGGACGGGTCGTCTCCGTCTCCACCAGCCGGATCTTCCGGCCGGAGATCTCCCGCATCAGACCCACCAGGCCTGGTACGTCGAACACATCCTGCAGACACTCCCGAGCCGCTTCCAACGTGACCGGGAAGTCGGCGAACTCCCGCGCCACGTCGAGGAGCTGCGCCGATCGCTGCCGTTGCTGCCAGAGCGGCTGCCGGCGTTTCGGGTCGCGGCGCGGCAGCAGCAGTGACCGGGCCGCGCACTCCCGGAACCGGGATGCGAACAACGCCGAAGTGCCGACCGCCTCCTCGACGATCTGGGCGATCTCCTCCGGGTCGAAGACCACCAGATCGGAGCCGGGCGGCTCGTCCGCGGTGTCCGGCAGCCGCACCACGATGCCGTCGTCGGAGGGCATCACCTGGCCGTCCACCCCGAACCGCTCACTCAACCGCCGGGCGATCGCCAGCGCCCACGGAGCGTTGACCTTGGCACCCAGCACACAGTGCACGGTCATCCGCCAGTCGCCCAGCTCGTCGCGGAAACGTTCCACCACGACGGTCCGGTCGTCCGGGAGGTGACGTGTCGACTCCCGCTGCTCCCGCAGGTAGGTCACCAGGTTGCCGGCCGCCCACTCGTCCAGCCCGGACTCCCGCAGTGCCGTGGTCGCCGCGTCGTCACCGGCCTTGGTCAGAGACCGCAGCCGGGCGCCGATGGCCCGGCCCAGTTCGATCGGGCGGCCGGGGGAGTCCCCTTTCCAGAACGGCATCCGGGCCGGTGCACCCGGGGCGGGCGAGACCAGCACCCGGTCCGGGGTGATGTCCTCGATCCGCCAGGAGGTCGAGCCGAGCAGGAAGACATCACCGACACGGGATTCGTACACCATCTCCTCGTCCAGCTCACCGACCCGTGAGGCCCGCTCCGAACCGGCCAGGAAGACCCCGAAGGTGCCCCGGTCGGGGATCGTGCCGCCGCTGGTCACGGCGAGACGCTGGGCACCGGGCCGCCCGGTGAGCTGATCGGTGGTGCGATCCCAGACCAGGCGGGGCCGCAGCTCGGCGAAAGCAGTCGACGGATAACGCCCGGACAGCATGTCGAGCACCGCGTGCAGCGCCGACGACGGCAGCTCGGCGAACGGTGCGGCCCGCCGCACCAGCGTCGCCAGGTCGTCGACCTGCCATTCGTCCAGCGCGACCATGGCCACGATCTGTTGGGCGAGCACGTCGAGCGGGTTCCGTGGGCAGCGCAGCTCCTCGATCGCACCGTTGCCCATCCGCTCCGCCACCACGGCGCAGGAGAGCAGGTCACCGCGGTGTTTCGGGAAGACCACCCCGCGCGAGACGGCACCCACCTGGTGCCCGGCCCGGCCGATCCGCTGCAATCCGGCCGCGACCGACGGCGGCGCCTCGATCTGCACCACCAGGTCGACCGCGCCCATGTCGATGCCGAGCTCCAGGCTCGACGTCGCCACCACCGCCGGGAGCTGCCCGGATTTCAGCGCCTCCTCGATCTGTTTACGCTCCTCGCGGGAGACACTGCCGTGATGGGCGCGAGCCACCAGCGGCGCTGCGCCACGGGTGCCACCGGCCTGCGCCATGATCTCCGCGGGCATCCGGGACCCGGCGGCGGCCTGCGCGAACTCCGGGTCGGCGCGCTCGGCGGCCAGCTCGTTGAGGCGTGCGCAGAGCCGCTCGGAGCCTCGGCGCGAATTCGTGAACACGATCGTCGACCGGTGCGCCTCGATCAGGTCGAGGACCCGCTCCTCGACGGCCGGCCAGATAGACGGGCTGCGCCGGGCCTGGTCGTCATCATCCTGCGTCTCGTCGAGACGGGTCATGTCCTCCACCGGGACCTCGACCGTCACCTCGATGGTCTTGTCCGTCCGCGGCTGGACGATCTCCACGTCGCGGGAGCCGCCGAGGAACCGGGCCGTCTCGTCGATCGGCCGCACCGTCGCGGACAGGCCGATCCGCTGCACCGGCTTGTCGAGCAGAGCGTCCAGCCGCTCCAGCGACAGGGCCAGATGAGCGCCACGCTTGGTCGCCGCGACCGCGTGCACCTCGTCCAGGATCACCGTGCGGACACCGCGCAACGACTCCCGGGCCGCCGAGGTGAGCAGCAGGAACAGGGACTCGGGCGTGGTGATCAGGATGTCCGGCGGCGTGCGGGCGAACCCGCGCCGCTCCTCGGCCGGAGTGTCGCCGGTGCGCATGCCCACGGTGATCTCCGGCGGTGGCAGGCCCAGCCGCCCGGCTGCCTGCCGGATCCCGGTCAGCGGCGCCCGCAGGTTGCGCTCGACGTCGACGGCCAGCGCTTTCAGCGGGCTCACGTAGAGCACCCGGCAGCGCCGCCGCGGCTCCTCCGGCAGTGGCTCACCGGCCAGCCGGTCCAGCGACCAGAGGAAGGCGGCGAGAGTCTTGCCGGACCCCGTCGGCGCGACCACCAGCGCGTTGCGCCCCGCCCCGATCGCCTGCCACGCCCCGGCCTGCGCTGGGGTGGGCGCGGCGAAGGCGGCCGTGAACCACTCCCTGGTGGCCGGACCGAACTTCTCCAGGACCTCTCCCATGCCTGACATCCTGCCCCGGGGGTACGACAAAAAACGGCCCACGCGGCGACCGGGTGATCGCCGTTCCGTGGGCGGTCTGTACCTGATTATCCTGATCCCCGACGTGATGGGTAGGTGCCGATGGCGGTCAGGCAGAGACTCGTCGCCGGCCGGTACCGTCTTCGGGGACCGGTCGGTGCGGGTGGGATGGGCCGGGTCTGGCTGGCCCGGGACGAGATGCTGCACCGTGACGTGGCGATCAAGGAGATCGTCCCGCCTGAGTGGATGACCGAGGATGAACAGGTTCGTCTACGGCAACGGACACTCCGTGAAGCCCGGAGCGCCGCTCGCCTGAACCACCCGAACGTGGTCCGGATCTACGACGTCGTATACGCCGACGGCCTGTCCTGGATCGTCATGGAGTACGTACAGTCCCGCTCGCTGCAACAGGTCCTGCTGGAGGACGGCCCGTACGAGCCGGCCGTCGCCGCCCGGATCGGCCTGGCCGTGCTGGACGCACTCGCCGCCGCGCACCGGGCCGGCGTCCTGCACCGCGACGTGAAACCGCACAACGTGCTGATCGGTACCGACGGGCGAGTGGTCCTGACCGATTTCGGCCTGGCCACGTTTGTCGACGACGGCACCGTGACCGCGCCCGGTCTGATCGTCGGTTCACCGCAGTACGTCTCCCCCGAACGCGGCCTCGACGGCGCCTCCACCGTCGAATCCGACCTGTGGTCCCTCGGGGCGACGCTGTACGCGGCGGTCGAAGGCCAATCGCCGTACGCCCGGGAGACCGCGATGGCGACCCTGGCCGCCCTGGCCACCGAGCCGCCGGACCCGCCCGTCCGCGCCGGGCCGCTCGCCCCGATCCTCGGAGGCCTGCTGCAGTACGAACCGGCCGACCGGCTGACCGCACCCGAGGTCGAACGCCTGCTCCGCCGGATCGTGGTCGCCGATCCGCGGGAGATCCCCCTCCTGCCCACCCGCCACCGTCCCCCACCCGTCAAGCCCACCGGCTCCCGCCCGCCGGAGACCGGGTCTCATCCGCCGGAAGCCGAGCCTCACCCGCCGGGGGCCGGATCCCGTCCATCGGGGTCAGTGCCTCGTTCGCCGCATCAGGGCGAGCCGGTGAGGAGTTCCGGTGTGGCAGCGGAGCAGGGGCGCCAGCCGAAACCTCGTAAACCGGGCACATCTGCTCCACCCCCGGCCCCGGTCGCCAGGGGAACAGTTGCCGAATCGGTGGTCAGGGCCACCGCCGCCGAGGCTGCGGCCAGGAACGCAGCTGCTGGCACAAAGCGTGGCACCTCGGCGCCGAAGACCACTCGTGCCGGGTCCTCACCCGATGGCATGGAGCCGACTCCGCCGCCCGTTGCCAGCTCCGGCCAGGCTGCGCCGTCGCCGCCTCGCAAGGCCGTACCGGCAGACCCCCCGAGCCGTCCGGTTCAGAGCCCTCCGGTTCAGAGCCCGCAGAGTCCGAGCTCACAGACTCCAAGCCCATCGGTTCCGGCCACGCCGGATTTCGAGAGCCCTCCGGCAAGACTCACCGCGACCGGTAGCCAGCCTCCGGAAGTCGCCCCGACCGTGCACCAGCGAGCAGAAAGCGCCGCGACGGAGAATCAGCAAACGGGACGTGCCGAGCCTGAGGACCAGCGGACTGAGGCTGCAACGAACCTCAGCCGGCCGTCGGAGGTTCCTGAGGTGAGGAACCAACGGCCGGAGAACCAGCCGGCATCGGATGCCGCGTCAGAGCGGAAACCGCAGGGGAACACTCCGTCCGTGAACCGGCCTTCGGGGAAGGGCGTGACCGAGAACGGGCCAGCGATGGTCACCACGGCCACCGCCACCACCGGGTTCGAGCCGAGCCCAGCCGACGGTCAGCCAGCGGAACCAGCATCATCAGCCCAAACCGGCACCGGTAGCGCGCCGATATCAACCGGGACCGGCACCACGGGCGACATCCCGGCTGATTCGCCACGGGGTGACGCTCTCGCCGGTTCGTCACGAGGTGGCGCCCTGGCCGGTTCGTCACGGGCTGACGAACCGGAAATGGAGATCATCCGTCCGTTCCGCCCGACCGGGCAGGAGTTGGTGCTCGCCCGTCCCGAACCCGGTCCGGTGATCGCCGGGCGGATCGTGCGTCCCTCCCGACTGTCCCGTCTCGCTGAGATGCGGATCCGAGTCACGCAGGCTCGTCTGGTCGCCACCGGCCTGGTGGTCCTGCTGCTAGGTGGCAGCCTGCTCGCCGGATATGTCACGGAACTTAACGAACCGAGCGCACAGGTCTTCCTCCCGGCGCCGTCCTCGACCTCTGCCTCGTTGCGGGTAACCGCCTCCGAGAGCGCCGGTTCGATCGTTCCCGGACCCGGTGACCCGGTCGGCTCCCCAGGCATGACATCGCCGCGTCCGGAAGGCCCGCAACCTCCCGTAGGTCTGCCCGGGATGCCCGCTGAGCCGGATCCGGTGACACCGCCGGGAACTGTTCCCCCCGAGCCCAGCCCGCCAGGAGGGAGACCCTCGGCTGCCGTCCGGCCCGGAGAGAAGCCGACGGGCGAGAAGACGTCGGGACCAGCCCCGACGGGAACGACGACGCCCGGTGCGAGGTCACCGGAGGCGACACAGCAGGGAATGCCCCTGCCCGGCGCTTCTCAAGGAACGGCGCCGCAGGCGTCAAGCGCCGAACCACCGCAGACGTCGCCGTCCAGCACGAGCACCGGAAAGCCCGGCCCGCTGGTCACCGCATCGACCCCGGCAGGTTCGCCGGTCACCGCATCGACCCCGGCCGGTCCGCCGGTCACCGCATCGACCCCGGCCGGTCCTTCGGAGAAGACGATCCCCAGGGCGGCGGCGTATTCGCCGGTCCGGTGCGACGCGACCCCGCCTGCCGGACTTCCGCGGACCCCGCAGCGAGGCGCGGCTCGCGGGGTCAAAGGTTTGAGCCTCCAATCGGGGTGGTCGTATTTCAATGACGGCTCGGGTTTCCACATCGCGGTTCCCGATGGCTGGACCTATCAGCGGATCGGCGGCACCTATTGTTTCCGCAGCCCGCGTGCTGCCCGGGTGATGAGCCTCGACACCGGTGGGGATCCCGCAGCAGACCCTCTCGCGGCCTCCCAGGCCGAGGAACGCCGGGTCTCCCGGTCCGGGAGTCCACGGGGCTACTCCCTGATCGGCATCGGCTCGGTCCCGCTGCTGAACAAGGCCACCGACTGGGAGTTCCGCTACCGTTCCCGGGCGGGTGTACCCCGGCAGGCGGGTGTCCGCCGGTTCGTGACGAACGGCCGGGCCTACACACTGGGCTGGAGCACTCCGGCAAAGAACTGGAAGCCCGATCTCGTCAAGCTCCAGATGATCCGTGTCACCTTCTACGCGAAACGCGCCACCTCGAACCCGTGACCGGTCGGCGCGAACCGCGGCAGGATCAACCGATGCTGGAGGTCGCCAGCTTGACACCGAAGCCGACGAACAGCGCACCCACGGCTGTCG
>DATMVU010000867.1:0-22010 GCA_035562875.1 Actinoplanes sp.
CTCACGTTCGGTAGCGCTTGGAACCGCTCCCAAAACTACTCACAGTAGCGAACTGCGTCCCCGTTCCGTCCCCGCCCGATGTGCCGGCCCGGATCCCCCGAACATCCCGGGCCGGCACCGAAGCTCCGAGAACCGGAACCCGGCCCCTGCCCCGGAAGCCCGGAACTCGGTCGGCCGTTCCATCACCACGATCCGAACCCCCACACGGGCCGCTGGCGATGATCGGCCCGAAGAGTCCGAACCGGCCACCGGTGACCGTTCCCTTTCTCTCCTCCTCGGTCATCGGAGGCCCGGAACGGACTGAGGGCTCCCCGCTGCAGAGCGGGGAGCCCTCACCCAACGCATTCGGCCCGGCAGCCGCCGGACGGTCGTGAGTCATCGCGACATCGCGCTGTCGCCACGGGACGGATAGTCGCTCCCGGTGCCCGCTGGCGTACCGTCAGACTTTGTGTTCGTACCTGTCGCGAACCTCGTGGGCGGGCGCCCACCCCTGGTAGACGCCGTAGTCGAACTCCTCGAGACCCAGCTGGCGCGCCACCGGGGCACGACCGCCGGTGTACTCCAGGCGCAGCCAGTTGTCCGCCTCCGCCAGCACCACGAACGGCTCGCCGCGCCAGGTGCAGAGCGTGCGGACGTACGACATCTCGTCGTACTCCTCCGGCTCCAGCACCCGGACGTAACGCCCCGGCTTGACCTCCTGGAAACCCTCACCGGGAGTGGTGTCGTAGATGCGCACCTTGTCACCGTCGGGGGCGGCGTCGTACTCCCGCCCGTGCCAGGTGACCACGTAACCGTCACGCATCTCTACTCACCCACCCGGCGCCACAGCGGGCCGTCCGCGTCGAAGATCGCCAGCATCCGCTCGTTGCCGTCCACATCGATGCTCCAGAGCTGGGCGCCGTGCGGCAGACGGACACTGTCCACCTTGAACTCGGCGACCACGTCCCGGCCCTCACCCGGCGCGAACCCGTTACCGCGGAACGGCGGGCGCTCGATCACCCAGCCGTCCATGGCACGCAGCGCCTGCTCGTTCTGGCCGCCGTACGGGATCCGGTACAGGCTCGGCCGGTGCGCGGGCCAGCGCAGCACGAACGCCTCCTGGGCGTCCGGGCGGAACGGTGACCCCTCGTAGAACAGGCCGAGAGCACCGAACAACTCGCCCGGAGTCCGCAGGTGCTCGACCTCGGACGCCCGGTGCACGAAGCCCGCGACCCGGTCGTAACCCCGGTCCAGGTAGTAGTCGACCTGATCCGCGGCGATCGTCTTCTGCATGACGGTGGCCTGCTGTGCCTCGTCACTCGCCGGTTCCGGAGCCGGAACCGGGGCGATCGGGAACTCGGCGACAAGCGTCTCGGCCGGGTCCGCACCGAGACCGGCCTCGGTGGCCCAGTTCGCCAACGCGATGATCTGGGCGCCCGGGTACTTCGCGCCGACCGGAGTGCCCGGGTTCACCGCGAACGACCACGACGGGTCGGGCCAGTTGCGGATCAACTCGTAGAACCGGGCCTCGACCGTACGGGTCGGCTCACCGAAGTGCTCGAAGAGCCGGTCCTTGCTGGTGAAGACGATCAGGAACCGTTCGCCGTCGACATCCTCGGGAAGGAAGGCGAAACCGGACTCACCCGGCGCGCTACCCGGGCGGGAATGGCCGGCGACCGGCACCAGCACCTTCGCCAGCAGCAGCGTCGACAGGAAGACGTCGGTGTTACCGGTGTCCGCGGCGTCCTGCAGTTCCCGCTCGGTCTCGTTCGCCGGAACGAACTCCTCCGCGGCCGGGCCCCGGGAACCGGTGGCCGATCCGGAGACACCCATGTTCGAAGCGGGCGGCGGGGTGTAACCGCCGGTCGCCAACGGCAGAACCTGGGTGGCGAAAGCGGACGGCGACTGCGATGCATACGCCGACGCCGGGCTGCCCTGCGGCGGAAGACCGAAGGACGGTGCCGGGGCGGACGGGGCATACGCCTGCGGCGCCGCCGGGACGGAACCACCGGGAACCGCTGCCCCGTAACCCGGCGCCGGGTAGGAGGCCGGCCGGTCGATCCCGGTTGCGCCCGGGATCACCGGCGGAAGCAGGTTCGTCATGGTGGCGGCCGCGGGGTTGTCCACAACCTCGGGGCGCGGCGGCGCGATCGACGGCGCAGGCCCCGACGGGCCGAACCGGTCCGCCGAGTCCTGCCTGGTCCAGCTGGGTGCGGCAAGCTCACCGGTGGGGGTACGCCCGGCACCGAGCGCCTGCGCGGCAGCAGCCATCGACGCGGGCCGCTCGGACGGCGGAGTCACCTGACGGCGCGGCAGAGCACCCGCCGGCGCACCGGGCGAGGCCGCCGGGCTGGTCGGCTGACCGTTACCCAGACCAGGCGCACCGTTCCCAAACCCGTTACCCGGACCGGACGTGCCACTGCCGGACCCGTTGCCCAAGCCGGGCGCGCCGTTCCCAAACCCGTTACCCGGACCGGGCATGCCGTTGCCGGATCCGTTGCCCGGACCGGGCGCGCTGCTCGCGGGCACGTTGCCCGGGCCTGATGAGCCGTAGCCCGGCGCCGAACCGGCACCGGAGCCGTTACTGAAACCGTTGAAGCCGGGCTCGAACCCGGACGGCGAGCCGAAACCGGGAGCGCCGCCGGCAGATCCGGGCGGGCCGAAACCGGGAGCACCACCAGCGGGGCCGGCCGGGCCGAATCCGGGTGCCGGGCCGAAACCGCCCGGGGCGGCGAGCCCCGAGGTCGGCGCGGCCGGAGATGCCGGGCGGATGGTCGGGGTGGCGGACCCACCGTTGTTGGCGGCGTTCGTGCTGGACGGAACAAACCCGGCCATGCTCGACATCGATCCGCCACCGGTCGAGTTCCCGGGCTGCCGCCGGGGCAGGGCGCCACCGAGCTGCGGAGCCGCGGGTGGCGGGCCGGACGGGCGGGCGCCCACGGGCGTCGGACCGGACTGGCTCACCGGGACCATGGGCGGACCGGACGGGACCGGCGGCGCGACAGGTGCGGGCGGAGCCGGCGGAGCGGGCATGGCAGGCGGAGGCATGCCCCGGTTGACAGCCCAGTTCTGGTCGACCTGGGCTTCCGCCGGGTCATAGGGTGCAACGTGCTCCGGCACCGGCGGCGTGTTGGCCATCGGCGTCCGGACCGGCAGGGGCGCCTTCAGGTCCTGGAGTGGACCGCGCGGGTCCTCCTCCGGGCGGAACGGCATCCCGGCCTTGTCCCAGCCAGGGGTAGCCATACCGGCGCCGCTCGCCGACGAGCCCGAGCCGAAGTCCGCACCAGGACCCGGACCCGGAATCCCGGAGGCCGGGACGGCAGGAGGATTACCGGACATCGGCACCCCGGAGACCGGAACCGAACCGGGCATCCCAGCACCGGCGAAACCGGACACCGGGCTAGGTGCTCCCGAACCGGCAAACCCGGAGACCGGATCTGACGCTCCCGAACCGGCGAACCCGGAGACGGGGCTGGGCGCTCCCGAAGCCGCGAAGTCGGAGGTCTGCTGGGGAGCTCCGGTGCCGGCAAAGCCGGGGCCACCCGGACCACCGAATCCGGAGATCGGGCTGGCGGAGACCGGGGCCGGCCCGGCATCGGACGAACCGGGCGCCGGAACAGCGGAGACCGGCCCGGGGAAGCCGCCGGACGGGCTCTGCTGAGCATCCGGGATGGACGGCGGCTGGTAGGCGCCAGGTGCTGTCGGAGACGCCGGGCTCCGGGTCGGCAGGCCGCTCGCGCTGGTGCCGCTAGGCGCCCGCATCGGCAGGCCACCCGGCCCGATCGGCGGCTGGGCGGCAGGCTGCGGCGGACCGAATCCGCCCGAGGAACCGCCCATCGGCGGGACCTGCGTGCCGACCGGCGGGATCGGAGCAACCGCCGGAGCGACCGGCGGAGCCGGTGCCGACGGAGCGGACGACACTGCGGCCGCCGGGGAGATCGGTGCGGCGGCTACGGCCGGGACGGCACCTGCCGGAACCGGCTCGGCTTCCGGCTCGTAGGTCGGGCCACCGACCGCACTTTCGCTGCCGGATCGACTCGCCGCCAGAGCCGCCGCACCCAGCTCCTGGATCTTCGAGGCGTTGCCCTCGCGTCCGGGGCCACGGGTGGGCAGTCGCAGATCGCCTCGGGCGAGCTGGGCGACGAACCAGGCCGGCAGGTAACCCTCGATCGGCAGGCCGGGGTTGACCGCCAGCCACCACTCGAGGTTGGGCCAGGTGTTGGCGAGTTCGGCATACGGCACGCGCCGCGCCGACCCCGAGTAATCCGCCAGACATGACCGCAATGCGGCGTCCGACGTGAACGCCAGCACATGGGTGCGACCGCCGGTGCTCCACGTGCCCCAGCCCATCGGCGCGAGGCCGGCCAGAACGTCAGCGGAGACCGGTAACAGCAGGTCGACACCAGCGAGGATGCGGAAGTAGGACTCCTGGTCGTCGGTGCGCAACGCATCGCGCATCGCGACTTCGGCGTCCGTAGCCGGTTCCCACTCGGACACGTCCACCTCTCCCCACGCGTGTCAACGAGCCAACTCAACGCGTATAACCTACAAGGTCGGCCCGTAATCACAATGGGCGGCGGCATGCAGACGGCCGGAACCAGCTTTTGGCACGTCCCGTTGACCCCGCCCAGCCCCCGCGAACACACCCGATCGCCCGAAGCGATCACTCAACAACCGATGGTAATCGCGGGAGCCGACCCGGCCACTTATCCGGACGGCCGACCCGTATGCAGGCTCACCGAATCGCTCTCAACCTGGCTTCGGGCCGAGGGCTCCGGGTTCGCTGAACGACGCCGTGCCCTTCCTGGCCCTCACCACGTTGACAACGACTCACTGGAAGCGCTGAGTAGCCGCCCGCTCGGTGTCGCTGTAGTCCGACGCCGAGTCGGTGACCGCACCCTGGATCTGGCGCAGGATGTTGGACAGGTCCTCGGAGGCGTTCCGCCAGCGCTGCTGACGCTCGGCGTAAGCCTCCTTCGCCGAACCGTCCCACTCCGCGGACAACGCGCCGCCGACAGACTCGGCCTCGTCGAGCTTCGCACGCATGGTGCTCAGCGCTTTCTGGATGTCGGCGCTCGCCTGCTGGAGCGCGCCGAAGTTGACAAGCAGCATGCCGTCACTCATGGGTTTACCTCCGTGGAATCAGAGCGGCAGGGAGAACGTGCCACCGGTCTTGGCGACACGGGAAGCAGCCTCGGAGTCGGACGTGGTGTAGCTCGTGCCGGAGGTGCGAATCGCCTCCGCGGTCTCGGTGAGAGCGTTGTTGAGGCTCCGCAGATCCGCCGAATACTCCTGCTTGACCTGCTCGAACGCGGTAGCGCCAAGGCCCTTCCAGGAACCGCTCAGCACCGACAGGTTGTTCATCAGGTCGGACAGCATCTTCTGCAGCTCGCTGTTGACCTCGTCGAACTTCGCGGCAGCGCTCGCCATCGCATCAGCACTGGCTCTGGTCTCCGCCATCGGACGTCACCCCTCTCGTAGAACAATCCGCTGTGGACCAGCGCCACATCGACGCAGGTCACTAGGCTAGTCGGCCGCGACCAGGCTTGCTGCTCGCGTTCGACATCGGCGACGACGTTAGCTGGCCGACGCGACCTGCGTCAGCCCCAGGACCTCAACCTGTGGATAACCCCGCATTCCTGGTCAGGCCTGTGGACAACCATGGACCCGGCAGCGGGCTGCCCTACGATGGGCCGCGCGTCACCGTGCATGACCGTCCGGCAACCGAAAGGGTGGGCTCCATGTCAGTCGAGAACTCATGGCGCCGGAGCGAAGCGGAGGAGACGGCATGAGCACCGAGGTCGCGGTCCCGATGACCGAGAGCCTGGTCCGGCCCTCGCGCGGCGGCCGGGTGCTCGGGGTCCGGCCCGAGCAGGTCATCGCCACCCAGGTCGCGGCGGTTCTGGTGCTCGCCGGGCTGGTGGTCGGCGGGATCGCCCTGGTGCCGGCGGTCGTCGTCGCGGCCGGTGTGCTGACCCTGACCTGGCTGCGGCTGCGCGGCCGGTGGGCCTTCCAGTGGCTCGGGGCGGCGGTCCGGTTCGGTGGCCGGCGGCGTGCCGCGCCCGTCGACAGCCCGGCTGCCCTGCTGGCCTACGCCGCACCCCGGGTCCGGATGACGACCCTGGACCTGCCCAGTGGGCCGGCTGCCGCGTTCGCCGACGACTCGGGCCTCACCGTCCTGGTCGAGCTGGGTGACCCGGCCGACGAGGCGTCGCCCATCCCGTCCTTCTCCACACTGCTGAACGCCACCGGGCGAGACCATTCGCCGTCCGGCGGCGAGCAGCCACAGATCCGGGTCCAGCTCGTGCTGAGTGCCGTCTCCGCGCTCTCCACCCGGGCCGGCACCGATCGGGCGCAGGGTTCCTACCGGACTCTCGCCGAGGGCAGTTCCCTCGGTCACCTGCGGGCGGTGCTCGCGCTGCGCGTCTCCCGAGCCGGCGGCTGGTCCGAGGACGAGTTGCAGCGCAGCCTCGCCGGGCTGACCCGCAGACTGACCCGTCGCCTCGGCCCGGCACAGGCCCGGCCGTTGGGTGACGTCGCCGCCCGGCGAGCCATGGCCGATCTGGCGAACATCGAGAGCGGTGACGTCACCGGCGGCCGGGAGAGCTGGAACAACCTGAGCCTCGGTGGTCTGGTGCAGGCGACGTTCCGGTGCCAGCCGGCGTCCGGCGCCGATCTCTCCGGCACACTGGTGACCCGCATCCTGCATCTGCCTGCGGCCGCCACCACGGTGTCCCTGACTCCGACGTCGCTGCTGGTCCGGCTGGCCGCGACCGACCCCACCGAGTTGGAGACCGCGTCCCGGGCGCTGCGGGCGCTACTCACCCCGGAGCACATGCGGCTCCGCCGGTGGGACGGGGCGCACCTGCCGGGCCTGGCCGCCACGCTGCCGTTCGGTGGCCTGGCGGTGGACGGCCCGGCGTTCGGTGTTCCCGAGGTGCCGTTCAGTGCTGCCGGCATGATGCTCGGCCGTAACCAGAGTGGTGGAGCGGTCCTGATCCGCCTGTTCCGGCCGGAGCCGACCCGTGCACTGCTGGTGGGCGGCCTGCCGGGGGCGCAGATGCTGGCGTTCCGGGCCATGGCGGTGGGTGCCAGGGTGCTCGTCCGGACGACTCGACCACAAGCCTGGGAGCCGTTCGTGCGTGGTGCGGCAGTCCCCGGCGACTCGATCACGGTGATGCCGGCCGGGCGGGCGATGGAGGCTCCGGCCGGTTCAGTGCGGCGCCCGGCACTGACGATCCTCGACACCGGTGCGGCTCCGGCCGGTCCGGAGCCGGATCGGGAGGCGGGCTGGCGGACCACCCTGGTGGTACGGGACGAGTTCGGCTCGTCCGACGTGCCGCACGCCACCGAGGCCGATCTGGTGGTGCTCCAGCAGCTTCAGCCAACCGAGGCCACCCTGCTCGGCAACACACTGGGGCTCGGTGACACCGCGAAGTACTTCCCACGGATGCGACCCGACATGCTCGCGGTGATCAACAGGCGTGCGGTCCGCTGGGCGGTGTGGTCCCAGACCCCGATCGAGCAGAGCCTGATCGGCGAGCCACTGCGCGGCCAGTCCGTGCCATGAGTCCCAGTCCGTGCCGTGAGAGTTCAGTGCCGTGAGTTCAGTGCCGTGAAGACGTATCCGGAGCCCTGAGACGCCGGGTCGGGGAGTTGACGAAGCCGAATCCGGAGAGGCACCGCGGAGACTGCTGGGATCCGCGCCTCGGGGGCCGTGGGGGCGGGTGCGTCCGCCTGCTTCGGTGTGGGCTTGATTTCTTAAGTCCGGCATAGATCTCCGGATGATCACGGGGTGTCGTTTCCACAGGTGGACAGCCCATGGCACGATCGCCAGCCATGGGCATCCTCATCCGGCTGGTGATCACCGCTGTTTCGCTGTGGATCGCAACGCTCGTGATCGACGGCATCGAGTTGAACACCGACAGCACTACCGGCAAGGTGGGCACGCTGCTCGCCGTCGCGGTGATCTTCGGGCTGGTCAACGCGGTTCTCCGGCCGATCATCAAAACGATCGGCTGCGGGCTCTACGTTCTGACGCTCGGCCTGGTCGCGATCCTGGTCAACGGGCTACTCCTGCTGCTGACCAGTTGGATCGCCGAGCAGTTCGACCTGGGATTCCACGTCGATGGTGTGCTCGCGGCGGTTCTCGGCGCGCTGCTCGTCGGCGTCGTGAGCTGGCTGCTCAACATGCTGGTCCCGGACGGCGACGACTGACCCACCGGGCCTGAACCACCGGGCCGGGACCCGAACGGACCGGGGCTGACCGAACGCTGCTGCGGATGTAGCCGGGCCGGCAGGCCCCGATTCACGGATCCCGGGCCGCGGGTGGCCGATTGGCCTCGTGAGCTGGTTCATATGCAAGGACCGCAGAATCCCCCCGCCCTTACCGTGGGGGGATGAGCGAAGAGCGGCGTGGCTACGTGTTCGGCCTCACGGCCTACGTGCTGTGGGGCTTCTTCCCGATCTATTTCAAGATGCTCCGCCCGTCTCCGCCGCTGGAGATTCTGGCGCATCGGGTGCTCTGGTCGGTTCTCTTCGTCGCGCTGCTGCTCGGGGCGATGCGTAACTGGCGTTTCCTCGGGCGGCTGCTGCGTACTCCGCGGCTGCTCGGTGGGATCTCGCTGGCCGCACTGTTGATCGGGATCAACTGGGGTACGTACATCTACGCCGTCAACTCGTCCCGGGTGGTGGAGACGGCTCTCGGCTACTTCATCACGCCGCTGGTCATCGTCCTGTTGGGGGTGACCGTGCTGGGTGAGCGGCTGCGGCTGCTCCAGGGGGTGGCTGTCGGGGTGGGTGCGCTGGCCGTGGCGATCCTGACCGTCGACTACGGCCACCTGCCGTACGTAGCGTTGACCTTGGCCGCGTCGTTCGGCTGCTACGGGCTGATCAAGAAGCGGATGTCGCTGCCTCCGGCGGAGGGCCTGTTCGTGGAGTCGGCGGTGCTGGCGCTGCCCGCGCTGGGCTTCCTGACGTGGCTGAATCTGTCCGGCGGCGCGGAGTTCGGGCACGTGTCGGCGACGCACACGGTTCTGATGGTGTTGTCCGGGATCGCAACGGCGGTGCCGCTGCTGTTGTTCGCGGGTGCCGCCAACCGGATTCCGATGGTCGGGCTGGGCATCCTGCAGTACGTGGCGCCGATCCTGCAGCTGGCTGTGGGTGTGCTGCTGTACCACGAGCCGATGCCACCGGTCCGGCTCGCCGGTTTCGGGCTGGTCTGGCTGGCACTGATCGTCTTCACCGTCGACGGCATCCGGGCTGCCCGGAGGAGCCGCGCGTCAAACCGCGATAGAGCCGGAACAGCCGAGCTGAGCGCGAAGACCGTCTAGCGCGGGGGCTCGTAGACGAGCATCACTTTGCCGTCGTACCGGACCAGTTCGAGCCGGGACAGGCTGCCCTGTGCGAAGTGGGTGGCGGCCGGCATCAGGAAGTCCGCGCCGGGCTGGGCCAGCCAGGAGCCGAGTTGTTCACTCTGCTCGTCCGGCCCGTACGCGATGAGCCGGAACGTGTACGGCTTCCCGGTGCTGCTGTATTCGCAGTGCATCTCGACCCGGCTGCCGCCGGGGGTGCTGGTGATCCGGACGGTGGCCGCGATGGGCGACCCGTTCTCGACGGCGGTCATCGCAACGGCGGGTCCAGGGGGTGGGCCGGCCGGACTGTCCTGGTTCAGAGTCCAGGCTGCCACGCCACCGCCGATGGCGAGTACCGCGACCGCCGCCACCGTGGTGCTGACGAGCCGGGTCCGCAGCACCTTGGACCGTTTGACGGCCGGTGGCCGGGCCGGCGACCGAGAAGGGGCTGGGGTGAACAGGCCGGGGTCGAGGAGTCGTTCGAACTCGTCCGCGTCGAGCCGGTCCAGCATGCCCGGCACCTGGGACAGGTCGGCCACTGCTTCCCGGCAGAACGAGCATGTCGCCAGGTGGCTCTCATATGCGGCCCGTTCGATCGGTGACAGCGCGCCGAGGACATAGGCGGCGTCGTCGTGCCCGTCCTCGCATCGCATCCGTTCCGCCTCTCCCCCAGGGTCCGACTTTCCCGGTTGGAGGTACGCGTTTTCCGGCGCGAAGGTTCAACGGAGCCTTAGAACTCCACCTCAAGCCGTGGCGGCCTGATTCCGGAGAGCAATCACCTGTTCAGGCGGTTGCGGACTCGCCTCCGGACAGGGCTTCGGCGACGCTGCGGGCGGCGGCGGTGAGTTTGGCACGGACCACCCGGGCCGAGGTCAGCATCTCGGCGGCGGGCATCGAGCAGGCCAGGACGAGACGGCGTTCCATGTCCCGGTCGGCGACGACGACCACCGAGGCGGAGGCGAGGCCCTGCCGGAACTGGCCCATCTCGATCTGCATGCCGCGCCGTTCGCCGGCGGCCAGGTCGGCTTCGAGGGCTTCCGGCGTGGTGAGGGTGGCCGGGGTGAAGGCTCGCATCCCGTAGTCACGCAGGTAGCGGGACCGCTGGTCGGGGGTGAGGGTGGCGAGGAGTGCCTTGCCGAGGGCGGTGGCGTGCCCGCCTTCGTCGAATCCGGGGGCGACGTCGTCCATGAACGGTGACCTGGTGCCTTCGGCGGAGGCGGTGACGGCTATCCGCCCGCCGACGAAGCGGCCCAGGTAGTGGCTGTATCCACTGTCGACGGCGGCCCGGCGTAGCGCCTCACCGACAGCGGGCGGGCCACGGAAGGCGGAGACCAGCTCGCGGTATCGATCAGCGATCTCCAGTCCGACGATGTACGTGCCGTCCTCGCGCCGGATGACGTAGCCCTCGTAGGCCAGGGTGCGGACGAGGTGGTACGTCGTAGCGACGGTCAGTTCGCATCTGCGGGCGATCTGTTTGACGGTCAGTCCGCGTGGCGCCCGGCCCACCGATTCCAGCACGCGCAGAGCACGCGACACGCTCCGGATGAGATCTGACGGCTCCGCTAGCGGGTCACGCACAGCTACCTCCGAGGCCCAGGGACTTACACCATATGAAGAATCGCGCGTCGACGGAATGCCAAACGCATGTGGATCACGGTCGATTTACACAGCGCGTGTGATCAATGGAACTGTCCGCATCAGGACAGGTGTTGAATCGCCTAGTCTGCCTCCAATGCACAAGCTCGCGAAAGACCCCGCCACGACCGGTTCCACCAGCACAGACACGGTTCGGGCGACGAGCGGCGCACTTACCACGACGATTGCTGTTTCGATACCCGTCTTCCTGGTCGGCGGCCTCGCGGTTCAGGTCGGCGAGGAGCTGAATTTCTCGCCGGCAGGTCTCGGGTTGGCCGTGTCCGCCTACTTCGGAGTGAGCGCGCTCGCATCGATCCCCGCCGGTAATCTGGTGGAAAGGTATGGTTCCGCCAGAATCGCCCGGACGGCGATCGTTCTGGCCGGAGCGTCACTGATCGGGATCGCATTCGCGGCCCGATCCTTGTGGACCTTGACCGCGATTCTGGCGCTCGGCGCGGCGGCCAATGCGATGGGACAGTTGGCCAGCAACACCAGCCTTTCCCGATATACCCCGAAGAATCGACAGGGCCTGACCTTCGGCATCAAGCAGGCGGCCATTCCGGTCTGCACCCTGGTGGCCGGCGCGGCGGTGCCGGTGCTCGCCCTGACCGTGGGCTGGCGCTGGGCGTTCGTTCTGGCCGGAGTGCTGGCCATCGCCACCGTCCTGCTGGTGCCCCGCGACGGGCAGCAGTCCGGACCGGCCAAGCAGTCCGGCCGGGGCACCGGCCCCCTGGTGGTCCTGGGGATCGCCGCGACTCTGGCGGCCGCCGCGGCGAACGCCCTCGGCACGTTTGTCGTCTCGTCCGCCGTGGAGCGCGGCATCTCCCCCGGCCCAGCCGGCCTGGCACTCACCCTGGGCGGCGCGATCTGCGCCCTGGCCCGGATCACCGGCGGCTGGCAGGCCGACCGGCACCCGAACCATCAGATCGGCGTCATCGCGGCTCTGCTGGCCGTCGGAGCGGCCGGACTGGCGCTGCTGGCGGTCCCGGGCACCCCGGCACTGCTGGCCGGTGTCGTGCTGGGCTTCGGGTTCGGCTGGGCCTGGCCCGGCCTGATGAACTTCGCCGTGGTCCGGCTGCATCCACAGGCCCCGGCCACGGCCACCTCGATCACCCAGACCGGGGTTTACGCCGGGGGCTGTGTCGGCCCGATCGCGCTGGGCGCTGTCGCGCACACGGCCGGCTATCCGGCGATGTGGGTCACCGCCGCCGGCGCGATGGTCGTCGCTGCCGCCCTGATGCTGCTGGGCAGCCGGTTGATCAGCCGGTCCGGTCGGCGATGAAGTCGCAGAGCGCCTCCATCGTCCGCTTGGCCTCGCCGTCCGGCAGCGGGACCAGGCTGGACCGGGCCGCCTCGGCGTAACCGCGGACGGTCTCCCGGGCCCGTTTCATCGCCGCCGACGCGCGCAGCAGGGTGAGCGCCTCGGCGTGCAGCTCGTCGTCGGTGATCGGCCCGGCGGCCAGCAACTCCCGGAGCCGGGCCGCGGACGGCTCGGTGTCGTCGTCAGCGAGCGCGTACAACACCGGCAGGGTGGGGATGCCCTCCCGCAGGTCGGTGCCGGGTGTCTTGCCGGACTGGACCGACTCGCTGGCGATGTCGAGCAGGTCGTCGGAGAGCTGGAAGGCGATGCCGATGGTCTCGCCGTACGCCGCGAGGGCCTCGACGAACTCCGGCCGCGCCCCGGAGAACATCCCGCCGAACCGGGCCGCGGTGGCGATCAGGGACGCCGTCTTCTCGGTGATGACGTGCAGGTGGTGCTCGATCGGGTCGCTGTCCCGCGGGCCCACCGTCTCGGCGATCTGCCCGTGCACCAGCCGGGCGAAGGTCTGCGCCTGCAGGTGCACGGCCTCGGTGCCGAGCGAGGCGGCCAGGTCGGCGGCCCGGGCGAAGAGATAGTCACCGACCAGGATGGCCACCGAGTTTCCCCAGCGCGCGTTGGCACTCGCCGCTCCGCGCCGGACAGCAGCCTCGTCCATCACGTCGTCGTGGTACAGCGTCGCCAGATGGGTCAGCTCGACCACGTTCGCCGCGTCGACGACCTGCGGCGACGACGGGTCACCGAACTGGGCGCCGAGCGCGACGAGCAACGGCCGGAAACGCTTGCCACCGGCCTCGGCGAGATGGCGCGCGGCCTCCGCCACCAGCGGGTCGGCGCTGGACACATGGCCGCGCAGCGCGTCCTCCACCGCGGCCAGGGTCGCCGTCACCGACTCGTCCAGCGCCGGGTCGACGTCTAACCCCAACGACGACAGTGCCAGCTCAGACGACGGTGCCAGCTCACGCAGGCTCGAATCACCGGTGCTCACCACGCTTTCACCTTGCCATACCGATCTGACGGTTTCAGTGCCAGGGTGGCACGAGACAAGATCAAAAACCTGACGGCTGCGGTACGGACCACAAAGGCGCCCGTGACCACCGTCGGACGTCACCGTCACACCGGGTAGCCGGACCCGCGCCGGGCCGAATGCGGTGGTCCGGGTCAAAACGGTCCCGTGGTGATAAAAATCGGTCACCATCCATGTGACGTCCTCAAGGCGGGACGTCAGCTTCCTCCGTACCAAAGCAAGCCCTGACGTCCAAAAATCACTCACCGTGACCAATCCGGTAACCCGGAAAAGCCATCGGCGGGAATCCGAAGGACTCCCGCCGATGATCAGTTACGGATACCCGCCTATCTGACGAACTGTGCCGCCTCCCGGGTCAGATCGATCAGCGGCGCCGGAGCAACACCCAGAGCCACCGTCACGATCACACCCAGTGCAAGCACCGCCGAGGTGAGGAACCCCGGAATGGAGACCGCCGGAGTGGTCTCGCTCGGCTCTGAGTGCCACATCAGCACGACCACCCGCAGGTACGGGAAGGCCAGCAGCATGCTGCTGATCACACCGAAGATGACGAGCCACGTCTGGCCGCCCTCGACCGCCGCTCCGAAGACCGCGAACTTGCTGGTGAAACCGCTGGTCAGCGGAATGCCGGCGAAGGCCATCAGGAGGAACGTGAAGACACCGGCCAGCAACGGGCTCTTCCGGCCGATGCCGGCCCACCGGGACAGGTGGGTGGCCTCGCCGTCGGCGTCCCGCACCAGGCTGATGATCGCGAACGCGGCGAGCACCGAGAACCCGTACGCCACCAGGTAGAACATCGTGCTGCTCAGGCCCTCTTCGTTGAGCGCGAGCACGCCGACCAGCAGGTATCCGGCGTTGGCGATCGACGAGTAGGCCAGCAGCCGCTTCAGGTCGGTCTGGGTGACCGCCAGGATCGCGCCGACGAACATGGTCAGGACCGCGATCACCCCGAGGACCGGCTGGAAGTTCCAGCGCACCCCCTCGAACGCCACGTAGAGGATCCGCAGCAGCGCCCCGAACGCGGCGACCTTGGTGCAGGCCGCCATGAACGCGGTGATCGGCGTCGGTGCGCCCTGGTAGACGTCCGGCGTCCACACGTGGAACGGGGCCAGTGCCGCCTTGAAGAGCAGGCCGATCGAGACCATGGCCAGACCCACGTAGAGCAGCACCTCGCTGCGCTGCGGGTCGGCCACCGCCTGGTGCACCACGCTGAGCTGGATGCCGCCCGCGAAGCCGTAGACGAAGGCCACTCCGAACAGGAAGAACGCCGAGGCGTACGAACCGAGCAGGAAATACTTGAGCGCCGCCTCCTGACTGAGCAGACGCCGCCGCCGGGCGAGCGCACACAGCAGATAGAGCGGCAGCGAGAAGACCTCGAGCGCGATGAACATGGTGAGCAGGTCGTTCGCCGCGACGAAGAGGAGCATGCCGCCGAGCGCGAAGGTGCTCAGCGGGTAGACCTCGGTCGCGCCGGGGCTGGTGGCCTGCTTCGCGTCCTTCTGCGAGCCGACGGTGACAGCGGCCTGGGCGACGAAGGCGCCACCCCGCTCGATCGTGCGTTCCCCGATCAGCAGCAGCGATACCCCGCCGAGGACGAGGATCGCACCCTGCAGGAACAGGGTCGGCCCGTCCACTGCGACAGCGCCGCCGATGGTGACCGTCTGCGTTCCCCGGGCCAGCACCACAGCGGTCAGCGAGGCCACCACGGCGAGCAGCGACAGCGACAACTGGACCGCGTTGCGGGCCACCCGGGGCACCACGATCTCGACCAGGATCCCGGCGCAGGCGGCACCGAAGAGGATCAGCATCGGGAGCAGGGCCCCGTAGTCGATGGGAGGCAGTGTCAACGGTTCCATGTCAGCCGCCCACCTTTCCGCCGGCCTCCACGGTGGGGACCGGATCCTTCACCCCGACGTCCTGCATGGTCGCCTGCACCGCCGGGTTGATCACGTCGGTGAGCGGCTTCGGGTAGAAACCGAACACCAGCAGGAGGGCGATCAGCGGGGCGACGACCACCTTCTCCCGCAGGGTGATGTCCTTCGACATCGCCGGCACCTCGGTCAGTGCCGGGTTGAGGGTGCCCTGGGTGGTCCGCTGGATCATCCAGAGCACGTAGGCGGCGGCCAGCACGATGCCGAGGGTGGCCACCACGGCGTAACCCTTGTTGGTGCTGAAGGTGCCGATCAGGACCAGGAACTCGCTGACGAACGGCGCCGTGCCGGGCAGTGCCAGCGACGCGAGACCGGCGAAGAACAACACCCCGGCTAGTACGGGCATCAACTTGCCCGCTCCGCCGAAGTCGCTGACCAGCGACGATCCCCGACGGGCCACGAACATGCCGACCACGATGAAGAGCAGGCCGGTGGCCAGGCCGTGGTTGACCATGTAGAGCACCGCACCGGTGCCAGCCTGGGTGGTGAAGGCGAAGATGCCGATGCCGATGAAACCGAAGTGCGCGATCGACGTGTACGAGACCAGGCGCTTCAGGTCGTTCTGGCCGACCGCGAGCAGGGCCGCGTAGATGATGCCGATCACCGCCAGGGCCATCGCGGTCGGCGCGAACCAGCGGGACGCCTCCGGGAACAGCGAGAGGCAGTACCGCAGGATGCCGAACGTGCCGACCTTGTCCATCACGCCGACCAGCAGCGCGGCGGCACCGGCCGGGGCGGCCCCACCGGAGTCCGGCAGCCAGGTGTGGAACGGGAAGAACGGTGCCTTGATCGCGAACGCCACGAAGAAGCCGAGGAACAGCCACCGCGCGGTGTTCGTGTCCAGGTCACCGGCGACCGCGGCCAGCTCGGCGAAGTCGAACGTCTTGCCGCCGACCACCCACAACCCGATCACCGAGGCCAGCATGAAGAGGCCGCCGACCAGGCTGTAGAGGAAGAACTTGACCGCCGCGTACTGCTTCTGGCCGCTCCCGAACGAGCCGATGATGAAGTACATCGGGATCAGCATGACCTCGAAGAACACGTAGAACAGGAAGACGTCCGCCGCGGCGAACACCCCGATCATGGTGCACTCGAAGACCAGCAGCAGCGCGAAGTAGGCCGGGGCCGACCTGGTGCTCTGGTCCACGTCGTGCCAGGACGCCAGCAGCACGACCGGGAACAGGATCGCGATGAGCATCAGCATCACGAGCGCGATGCCGTCGGCGGCGAACGTGAAGTTGGCACCCCACGCGGGGATCCAGGCGTACGACTCGTGGAACTGGAACCGGTCGCCGCCGACGCTGTAGGCGATCCACATGAAGATGCTGAGCACCAGCACCAGGACCGACCAGCCGAACGCGACGAGCTTGGCCAACTCCGCCTTCGTCCGTGGGATGAAGGCGACGACCAGCGCGCCGACCAGCGGCAGCAGCGTCAGGACGGACAGGAAGGGGAAATCTTTCACGCCAACCACCCCAGTTGGATCGCGAGGAAGGCGCCGACCACGAGCATGGCGCCGGCGAGGATGGACGTGGCGTACGACCGGACGAAACCGGTCTGCATCCGCCGCAACCGGCTGGAGCTGCCGCCGACCGCTGCCGCGATGCCGTTGACCAGGCCGTCGACGCCCCGGTTGTCGAGGAAGACGAGAGCCCGGGTCAGGTAGATGCCGGGCCGCTCGAACACCGCTTCGTTGAACGCGTCGGTGTAGAGGTTGCGCCGGGCGGCGGTGACCAGCACCCCGGCCGGCTGCGGCTCCAGCGCCGTGCCCTTGCGGAACAGTGCCCAGGCCAGACCCGCGCCGAGCACGGTGACCAGCAGCGACAGGATGGTGATCACGGTGTGTGAGAGCACCCCGTGGGCCTCACCCTCGGCGGCGGGCAGGACCGGCGTCAGCCAGTCCGGCACGCTGGTGCTGAGCAGGAAGCCGGCCCCGACCGAGCCGATGGCCAGCAGGATCAACGGAATCGTCATGATCGCCGGGGACTCGTGCGGGTGCTGGTTGTCCTCGGTCCAGCGGGCCGGGCCGTGGAAGGTCAGCACGAACAGCCGGGTCATGTAGAACGCGGTCAGACCGGCACCGAGCAGTGCCGCCAGCCCGAAGACCCAGGCCTCCCAGACGACCTCACGCTCGAACGCCGCCGCGATGATCGGCTCCTTGGAGAAGTAGCCGGAGAGCGGCGGGATGCCGATGATCGCCAGCCACCCGGTACCGAAGGTCAGCCAGGTGATCTTCATGTGCTTGGACAGCCCACCGAACCGGCGGATGTCGACCTGGTCGTGCATCCCGTGCATGACCGAGCCGGCCCCGAGGAACATGTTGGCCTTGAAGAAGCCGTGCGCCAGCAGGTGCACGATGGCCAGCGCGTACGCACCGCCGCCGAGCCCGACACCGAGGAACATGTAGCCGATCTGGGAGACCGTCGACCAGGCCAGGATCCGCTTGATGTCGTCCTTGGCCGAGCCGATCAGACAGCCGACGAGCAGCGTGATCGCACCGATGCTCACCACGATCAGTTGCAGTGTGGCGTTCGCCGAGAAGATCGGGTTGGACCTGGCGATCAGGTAGACCCCGGCGGTGACCATGGTCGCCGCGTGGATGAGCGCGGAGACCGGGGTCGGGCCCTCCATCGCGTCCGGGAGCCAGGCCTGCAACGGGAACTGGCCGGACTTGCCGCACGCACCGAGCAGCAGCAGGATCCCCATGATCAGGATCGTGCCGGCGGCCAGCGAGTCGACGCCGTTGAAGACGCCGTCGTACTGGGTGGTGCCGAGCTCGGTGAACATCAGGAAGATGCCGATGGCCAGGCCGGCGTCGCCGACCCGGTTCATCAGGAAGGCCTTCTTGCCGGCGGTGGCCGCCGACGGCTTGGTGTACCAGAACGAGATCAGCAGGTACGACGCCAGACCGACGCCTTCCCAGCCGAAGTACAGCATCACGTAGTTGTTGCCCAGGACCAGCAGCAACATCGCCGAGACGAAGAGGTTGAAGTAGGCGAAGAACCGCCGGCGGCCGGGATCGTGCTCCATGTACCCGACCGCGTACAGGTGGATCAGCGATCCGACGCCGGTGATCAGCAGGACGAAGACGCCGGCCAGCGGGTCGAAGAGCAGGCCGAAGTCGACGTGCAGATCGCCGACCACGATGAAGTCCCAGAGGCTCAGTTCAGCCGACCGGCTGCCCGCCTCGAGACCGGACAAATTCAGGAAGAAGATCAGCCCGAGTACGAATGAGGTGGCGACCGAGGCCACGCCGAGCCAGTGTCCCCACTTGTCGGCCCGCTTACCCAGCAGCAGCAGAATCGCCGCGCTGGCCAGCGGAACGGCCACGAGCAACCAGATGTTGCCCAACACTCCCGTCGCGGGGGCGAACTCCACAGTCTGTTCCATGGAAGGCCCTTCAGTACTTGAGGAGGTTCGCGTCGTCGACGCTTGCCGAGCGCCGCGTACGGAAGATCGACATGATGATGGCGAGGCCCACCACGACCTCGGCGGCGGCGACGACCATCACGAAGAACGAGATGATCTGGCCGTCCAGGCCGCCGTTGATCCGGCTGAAGGTGACCAGTGCCAGGTTCGCCGCGTTCAGCATCAGCTCGATGCACATGAACAGGACGATCGCGTTGCGCCGGACCAGCACGCCGGAGGCGCCGATGGTGAAGAGGATCGCCGCCAATACGAGGTAGTAGTCGGGAGTCACTTCTCGGTTCCCTTCGGCGCGACCTCGTCCGGAGTCAGTTCCCGGATCGGCAGGATCGGCGAGATGCTCCGCTCGGCTCCGTTGCCGTCCGGCAGCCGGGCCGGCGCGGCCACCGACATGGTGTTCGCGTAGACGCCGGGACCGGGCTTGGCACCCGGATAGTTGCCGGGGCGGAAGCGTTCCTTCATCCGGGTCACCTGGTCCCGCGTATCCTCTTTGGTCTTCTCGACGTGCGCCAGGATCATGGCGCCGACCGCCGCGGTGATCAGCAGAGCCGAGGTCACCTCGAAGGCGAAGACGTATTTGGTGAAGAGCAGCGCAGCCAGGCCCTGGACGTTGCCGTTCTGGTTGGCCGCGTCCAGGCCGATCGCGGCCGGCCCGGAGCCGAGAGCCCGGGCCAGTCCGGTACCGATCAGTGCGGCGAAGGCGACACCCAGCACGATCGCGGCGATCCGCTGCCCGCGCAGGGTCTCGATCAGCGAGTCCGACGCGTCCCGGCCGACCAGCATCAGCACGAACAGGAACAGCATCATGATCGCGCCGGTGTAGACGATGATCTGCACGAAGCCGAGGAACGGCGCCGAGTTGATCACGTAGAAGAACCCGAGGTTCAACATCGTGACGACCAGCCAGAGCGCGGAGTGCACCGCGTTACGGGCCAGCACCATGCCGAGCGCGCCGATCACCGCGAGCGAACCGAGGATCCAGAACGCGACCTGTTCCCCGGTGGAGACGACGGTCATTCCTCGACCCCCTGCTCCTGGTAGAGCGGGGCCTTCTCGGCGCCGGCCGACGTGCCCGGGTTGGTGAGCGCACCGACGTAGTAGTCGCGGTCGGTCTCGCCCAGGCGCATCGGGTGCGGCGGCTGCTCCATGCCCTCCAGCAGCGGGGCCAGCAGTTCCTTCTTCGTGAAGATCAGGTCCTGCCGGTTGTCCCGGGCCAGTTCGAACTCGTTGCTCATGGTCAGCGAGCGGGTCGGGCAGGCCTCGATGCAGAGCCCGCAGAAGATGCACCGGGCGTAGTTGATCTGGTAGATCTTCGCGTACCGCTCGCCCGGCGAGAACCGCTGCTCGTCGGTGTTGTCGCCGCCCTCGACGTAGATCGCGTCGGCCGGGCAGGCCCAGGCGCACAGCTCGCAGCCGATGCACTTCTCCAGGCCGTCCGGGTGCCGGTTCAGGATGTGCCGCCCGTGGTAGCGCGGCGCCGGCTTCGGTGGCGAGAACGGATAGTCGGTGGTGATCACTTTGCGGAACATGTGCGCGAAGGTCACGCCGAACCCTTTGAAGGAGCCGGTGAAGGTGCCCACGTCACACCTCCTTCGAATCAGGCTCGACGCCCACACCGGCCGGGGCGCGTTCGGCCACGGCTCGGCGGGCTCGGGGGCTCGGCGGTACCTGGAGATCCATCGGCGGGACCGGGAAACTGCCCGGCGGCCGCTGGTGCAACTCCTCCTCGATGGAGAGCTGCTTCGGCTTCTTCGGTGCCGGCCAACCCCAGGCCACGGCCAGGACCAGCACCGCGGCGGTGCCGGTGATGACCCACTTGGTGGTGTCCGAGATCGCGCCGCTGCGGGAGACCTTGAAGAAGGCCAGGCAGAGGATCCAGACCAGGTTGACCGGGATCAGCACCTTCCAGCCGAATCGCATGAACTGGTCGTAGCGCATCCGGGGCAGGGTGGCCCGCAGCCAGATGAAACCGAAGAGCAGGATCAGAACCTTGCCGAAGAACCAGAGCAGCGGCCAGTAACCGGAGTTGGCGTCGGCCCAGAACGTGGTGATCGGGGCAGGGGCCCGCCAGCCGCCCAGGAACAGCGTGGTCGCGAACGCCGAGACGGTGATCATGTTGATGTACTCGGCGAGGAAGAACAGCGCGAACTTGAACGACGAGTATTCGGTGTGGAAACCACCGACCAGTTCGGACTCCGCCTCGGGCAGGTCGAACGGGGCCCGGTTGGTCTCACCGACCGCCGCGATGATGTAGATGAGGAAACTCGGCAGGAGCTGCACCGCGTACCACCCGGGGGTGGTCAGTTCGAACCCGAACAGCTCCATCGGGGTGCCGTGCGCCTGCGCCTTGACGATCTGCGAGGTGCTCATCGTGCCGGCGGTCATGAACACCGCCACGATGGACAGGCCCATCGCCACCTCGTACGAGATCATCTGCGCACTTGATCGCAGACCGCCGAGCAGCGGGTAGGTCGAGCCGGACGCCCAGCCCGCGAGCACCACTCCGTAGACCGCCATCGACGAGCAGGCGAGCAGCACCAGCACCGAGACCGGCACGTCGGTGAGCTGCAGCGCGGTCTGCTGACCGAACATGTTCACCACGCCGCCGAACGGGATCACCGAGAAGGCGGTGAAGGCCACCGTCGCGGAGATCACCGGGGCGATGAAGTAGACCACCTTGTCGGCGGTCCTCGGGATGATCTCCTCCTTGAACGGCAGCTTGATGCCGTCGGTGAGGCTCTGGAACCAGCCCTTGGGACCGACCTGGTTGGGGCCCGGCCGGACCGCCATCCGGGCCACGACCTTGCGCTCGTAGTTGATCGTGAACAACGTCAGGAGCAGCAGCAGCACGAACAGGCCGAGCAGCTTGACCAGCGAGATCCACCAGACGTCGTTCTCGAACGTCTCCAGAGTCGGGTCGACCGCCCCCGCCAGGACAAGATTCTTCATCGTTCCACCTGCTCAGCGAGGATCGGGCCGGGGACGCCGGCCGTCAGCTTGACCACCGCGCCGGCGGTGGCGCCGAGACTGCGCCGCACCGTCGAGCCCGGCGAGTTGGTCGGCAGCCACACCACCCGCGGCGGCATGTCGGTGATCGCGACCGGCAGCGAGACCGATCCGCGGACCGTGCTGACCGTGATCAGGTCGCCGTCGGCGACCTGCAGCGACTCGGCCAGGAACTTGCCGATCCGGGCCACCGGCGGCCGGGCGGTACCGGCCAGGATCCGGTCGCCGTCGAGCAGCGAACCCAGGTCGACCAGCTGGTGCCAGGTGTCGAGAACCGCCTCGTGCGCGGTCGGCTGCGCGGCCCGGCCGGCCTCCGCCGCCGGTTCGGACGGCCG
>DATMVU010000868.1:0-4690 GCA_035562875.1 Actinoplanes sp.
GCATGAAACGGGCGATGGCACGCCAGGCCGAGGCCGAAAGGGAGAAGCGCGCGAAGATCATCGCCGCCGAAGGCGAGGCACTGGCCGCCGACGCGCTCGGCTCCGCCGCCGACATCATGATGGCCCACCCCCTCGCCCTGCAGCTACGCAACCTGCAGACCCTCGTCGAGCTCGGCGTCGACAAGAACAGCACCGTGGTGTTCCCGGCCCCGCTGATGAGCACAATCGGCGAACTGGGCACGTTCCTCGCCCGCGAGAACGCCGCGGCGACCGGGAAACCCGGCATGCCGTCGATCAACGGCGTACCGCGGACGACGACCTCATGACGACCGCGACACGCGCCTTCCCCGTGGCCACCGGTGAGCCGTTGAGCGCGGACGAACTGCGCCGCGTCGACGGGTGCTGGCGGGCCGCCAACTATCTGTCCGTCGGGCAGATCTATCTGATGGGCAACCCGTTGCTGCGCGAGCCGCTGCAACCGGCCCAGGTCAAACCGCGGCTGCTCGGGCACTGGGGCACCACCCCCGGCCTGAACCTGCTCTACGCCCACCTGTCACGGATCATCGCCGCCCGCGGTCGGGAGATCATCTACGTGACCGGACCCGGCCACGGCGGACCCGGTCTGGTCGCGAACACCTGGCTGGAAGGCACCTACTCCGAGGTCTACCCGCGGATCTCCCAGGACCTCACCGGCATGCGGCGGTTGTTCACCCAGTTCTCGTTCCCCGGCGGCATCCCGTCGCACGTCGCTCCGGAGACCCCGGGCTCGATCCACGAGGGTGGCGAGCTGGGCTACTCGCTGTCACACGCTTACGGCGCCGCCCTGGACAACCCCGATCTCGTCGTCGCATGCGTGATCGGCGACGGCGAGGCGGAAACCGGTCCCCTCGCGGCGTCCTGGCATTCGAACAAGTTCCTCGACCCGGCAGGTGACGGCGCGGTACTGCCGATCCTGCACCTCAACGGCTACAAGATCGCTAACCCGACGGTCCTGGCCCGCATCGGCGACGAAGAGCTCAAGGCCCTTCTGGAGGGGTACGGCCACAAGCCCTACCTCGTCGAGGGTGACGACCCGGCGACGGTCCACCAGCTGCTCGCCGCCACCCTCGACACGGTCTTCGACGAGATCACCGAGATCCAGCGGGCCGCCCGCGAGGACGGCGTCACCGAGCGTCCGCGCTGGCCGATGGTCGTGTTGCGTACCCCCAAGGGCTGGACCGGCCCGGAAGTCGTCGACGGCCTGCAGGTGGAGGGGACCTGGCGCGCCCATCAGGTTCCACTGACCGCGGCCCGCGACGACACCGCACACCTCGACGCCCTGCACGCATGGATGACCTCCTACCGGCCCGAAGAACTCTTCGACACCGCCGGAGCCCCGCAGTCGTGGGTCGTCGGCTGGCTGCCCCGCGGCGATCTGCGCATGTCGGCGAACCCACACGCCAACGGCGGAAGGCATCCCCGCGACCTGGAGTTGCCCGCCTTCCGTGACCACGCGGTCAAGGCCGGCGAGACCGTCGAGGCGACCCGGGTGCTCGGCGGCTGGCTGCGCGATGTGATGACGGCGAACGCCGCCTACCGCAACTTCCGGCTGGTCGGGCCGGACGAGACCGAATCCAACCGGCTCGGCGCCGTCCTCGACGCCACCGGCAAGGCCTGGCAGGCCCGGGTCGACGACGTCGATCAGCACCTGGACCGGCACGGCCGGGTCATGGAGATCCTGTCCGAGACCACCTGCCAGGGCTGGTTGGAGGGCTATCTACTGACCGGCAGGCACGGCCTGTTCTCCTGCTACGAGGCGTTCGTCCACATCGTCGACTCGATGGTCAACCAGCATGCCAAATGGTTGAGGACGACCCGGCACCTCGGCTGGCGCAACCCCGTGCCGTCACTGAACTACCTGCTCACCTCACATGTCTGGCGTCAGGACCACAACGGCACCTCCCACCAGGACCCCGGCTTCATCGACCACGTCGTGAACAAGAAGGCCGAGGTCGTCCGGGTCTATCTGCCGCCGGACGCCAACACCCTGCTCTCCGTGGCCGACCACTGCCTGCGCAGCCGCGACTACATCAATGTCGTCGTCGCCGGCAAACAACCCGCGCCGACCTGGCTCGACATCGACGACGCCGTCCTGCACTGTGCCCGGGGCCTCGGCATCTGGGACTGGGCGAGCAACGACGACGGCGACCCCGATGTCGTGCTGGCCGCCGCCGGCGACGTACCGACCATGGAGATCCTCGCCGCCGCCGACCTGCTGCGCCGCCACCTGCCCGATCTCAAGGTCCGGGTGGTCAACGTCGTCGACCTGATGCGGCTGCAACCGGTCTCCGAACACCCGCACGGACTGCCGGACCCCGAGTTCGACGCCATCTTCACCACCGACCGGCCGATCATCATGGCCTATCACGGCTATCCGTGGCTGATCCATCGCCTGACCTACCGGCGCACCAACCACCACAACCTGCACGTACGCGGCTACAAGGAAGAGGGCACCACCACCACACCGTTCGACATGCTCGTCGTCAACGACATGGATCGCTTCCACCTCGTCATGGATGTCATCGATCGGGTCCCGGGGCTCGCCCGCCGAGCCGCCGTGCTGCGCCAGCGGATGGCGGACAAACGCACCGAGCATCGTGCCTACGTGCGGCGCACCGGCGAGGACCTGCCCGAGATCCGCAACTGGGCGTGGCCCACGGCATAACCCGGCCCGCCGCTCACCACCGTACGAGGAGATCAGGATGTCTTCCCCGCAGATCACAGAGACCCGGGTCGTGGCTCGGGCGCCGCCGTCACCCACCTCCCCGACGCCACCGGAACCGACCCTCTCGTCACGATAGGTACCGATGCCATGATCCCGATCGAGGTTTCAGCGATCCGGCACCCGCAAACCATCCACCCGCAACACACCGAGCACCGGACGGCGAGCGGCGCAGCCGTCGACACGGGCACCCTCCGGTCGATCGGGGCCGCCCGCACCCTGCGCTTCGCAGTCCTCGACCCCGACATCGCAGGTTCGTCGCACCCGTCGCGTCCGGCAACGGACCAGTCCATCGACCACCGGTGACGCACCCCGGACCGCCGTCGGGACCCGTGGGCCCGCAGAAACGGACGAGCAGCATGCGCCCACCGATCACCGACCCCGACCGTCATGACCAGCCCAGCGGCGGCACCGGCGTCGACGCACCGCCACGACCAGCCGGAACATTCGGCGGACTCTCCTCCGCCGAAGCGGCGGACCGGCTGGCTCGCGACGGGGGCAACGTGCTGCCGACCCGCCGCCCACCGCCGCTGTGGCACCGTGTCCTGTCACAACTGCGTGATCCGCTCGTTCTGGTCCTGCTCGCCGCAGCCGGCTTCACGCTGGCCACGGCCGACTTCACCGACGCGTCGGTGATCCTGTTCGTGATCGTCGTGAACACCACGGTCGGGGTGATCCAGGAGGTCAAAGCCGAGCGAGCGATCTCCGCCCTCTCCGCATTGACCGCACCCGCAGCCCGGGTGGTCCGGGATGGCGGGCAACGCGAGGTGCCCTCTGCCGACCTGGTCGTCGGTGATCTGCTGGTCCTCGCCGAAGGCGACATCGTGCCCGCCGACGGCCACCTCGTCGAGGCCAGCACCCTGCTGATCGACGAGGCGGCACTGACCGGCGAGTCGGCGCCGGTCGACAAGTCCGCCGACCCGGATGCGGCGGCGGACGTGTCCGCGGGAACGGTGGTCGTTCGCGGGCGCGGGCAGGCCGTCGTCACCGCCACCGGAGCGGCCGGCGCCATGGGCCGCATCGCCGCGATGATGACCGCCGCGCCCGCCCTGACTCCCCTGCAACGCCGCCTCGCCGGGGTGGGCCGCCTTCTGGCCGCCGGAGCCCTGGTGTTGTGCGCCGTCGTCCTGGCCCTCGGGGTCTTCCGCGGCCAACCGCTGCAACTGATGATCGTCACGGCGATCACCCTGGTCGTCGCCGCCGTACCCGAGTCCCTGCCGGCTGTCGTCACGCTCAGCCTCGCGCTCGGTGCCCGCCGCATGACCTCTCGCAACGCCGTCATCCGGCGGCTGCCGGCAGTGGAGACCCTCGGCTCGGTCACCGTCCTGGCCACCGACAAGACCGGCACCCTCACCGAAGGACAGATGGTCCTGCGGCACCTGTGGACCCCCACCGGAGACGCCCGGGTCGAAGGATCCGGTTACGCACCACACGGCGACATCAGCCGGGACGGGACGATCGTGGCCGACGGCGAAGTCCCCGACCTGTCACAGCTGCTACGGGCTGCCGCCTTGTGCAACGACGCCTCCCTACGGCCACCGGACGGCGACAACCCCGACTGGCTGCCCGTCGGCGACCCCACCGAGGTGGCACTGCTCACCGCCGCCGCGAAACTCGGCATCGACCGCGAGACCCTCCATGCCCAGCTACCCCGCATCGGTGAGGAACCGTTCGACAGCGTCCGCAAACGCATGTCGACCACCCACCGACTCCCCGACGGTACGTCCCGGACCGTCTGCAAGGGCGCACCCGAAGCAGTCCTGCAGCCTGCGGTCCTCGCCGACCCGACGGAGTTGATCGAGCTGGCGACGGCTCGCGCGGACGCTCTGGCCGGTGAGGGTTACCGGGTCCTCGCCGTGGCCCAGGCCGACCACCCGCCGGCCACCGATCCCGGCGCCCCGGAGCAGGGCCTGACCCTGCTGGGCCTCG
>DATMVU010000869.1:0-2350 GCA_035562875.1 Actinoplanes sp.
TGAACCGGTCGCCCGGCCGGCGCCGTGGCGGCTGCCACGCCAGCTCGCGCCGGAACTCATCCGGCTACTGCTGCGCACTCCACCGCCGCCCGCGCCGGGGGAGCCGGAGCCGACCGCTGAGGAGATCGCCTCCCAGAACATCGCCCAGCAGGAGGTGATCCAGGAGGTCATCTCCGAGGTCGAGCGGGAGATGGTGGTGGACCGGGAGTACCGGTTCAAGGTGTGGCGGCTGGCCGGGCTCGGCGTGCTGATCGTGCTGACCCTGGCGGTGGCGCTCGGAAAACTGCTGGTGGGCGGGCCGCCGACGGTCGCCGAGCTGCGTGAGCAGGCCGGCGTGGACACCTGGACCGAGCTGCGGATCGGGGTGAAGGACGACCAGTACGGCACGGCCTACTACGACCCGGTCACCAAGATCTGGTCCGGATTCGACATCGACATCGCGTACATGATCGCCGAAGATCTGGGTTTCCGCCGGGAGGACGTGAGCTTCTACGGCATGGAGAGCGAGGACCGGGCGCGGATGCAGGCCACCGACGCCAAGGGCGATCGGGTTCCGGTCCAGCTCGTGATCGCCAGCTACAGCGTCACCGACGAGCGGCGTCTCGCCGGTGTCAACTTCTCCAAGCCGTATCTCTACACCGAGCAGTCGGTGATAACGCTCACCGGCCACCAGCCGGTCGTCGCCCTCAAGGACCTCCGCGACCAGCAGGTGTGCACCCTCTCCACCTCCACCAGCGCCGGCGCCCTCGGCGAGGCCGGTGCCGTCGTGACCCAGAAGAACCGGGTCCGGGAGTGCTTCGCCGCCCTCGACAAGGAGGAGATCGCGGCGATCAGCACCGACGCCGCCATCCTGGCCGGCTGGAAACACCGCTTCCCGGACCGATACGAGCACTGGGACCTCGGCCTGGAGAAGGTCGAGAAATGGGGTGTCAACGTGGGGGAGAACCCGGCCCTGGGCACCCTGGTCGACCTCACCCTCTACCGCTCCTGGGCGGATCCCGACGACAGCCGCTGGGAGAAGGCGTTCGAGGCCAACCTCCAGTCCGAGACCGACCCGGAGAAGAAGACCCCGATCGCGGTCGGTGAACAGCCCCGGGTGGACCGGCCGGACGTGCGGTGGATGCCCTGGGAGGACCCGCTCGAATGAGAGACGTCGAGATCCACACCGGAATGGTGTCCAAGGAGCGGGTACTGCCCCGGACCAGCTACCGCGCCGAACTCAACTGGCTCCTCGCCATCCTGCCCGGCTTCCCGTTGCTGCTGCTCGTGCTCCGGCTCTGGTACCTGTCCCGGCAGGACCTGCCGACCATGCTGCTGCTGGTGCAGTACATCAACCCGCTCGGCATGGTCGGGGCGCTGTTCATCACACTCAGCTGGACGCTGCCCGCGGCCATCCTGCTGGTCCGGGTACTCGGTGGCATCCTGCTGGTGAGCGTGCCCGGGCGGACCGGCACCTCGTTCCTCGCCGTCGCGGCGCTGCGAATGCCCGGCTGGGTCGTCGTGATCGCCGCCGGGATCGCCGCCTTCACCTGGCAGCTGCGGATGCTGCCGCTGCTCATGATGCTGATCGTCGCCATCCTCGGGCTGACCGCGGTGCAGGGTGAACCCGGGGATCCGTGGGTGATGCGATGGCTCACCCTGGGCGTGCCGGTCCTCGTCGCCGTGCTCGTCGGGATCTTCGTGTGGCCGGGAGTGGTCGCCGCGATCCGGGCCGGGGACCACTGGACCGCCGTACTCCTGGCCGCTCCTCCGCTCTTCGGGCCGGTCCTCACCGGCCCCGTCCCGGAGCGCTGGGCCCGCGTCGCCACCCACTGGCCGGCCGTCGTCGCGGCCTTCGCCATGCCGTTCATGGTCGGCGTCGCGTTCCTCCAGGCACCCGTCCTACCGGACACCGCCGTCGAGTACGCCGCCGACGGTGACCCCTACCAGGTGGTCCGAGGGCAGCTCATCGCCGTCGACGACACCTCCACCACGATGCTCGAACCCACCGGTGAGGTCACCTTCATCCCCAACGGTGAGGTCCGGTCGAAGACCCTCTGCCCACAGGCCACCGACACACCGGACAGCGGTCTCACCGTCCGCGGCTGGCCGGTCGAGGCGCCGGCACTGGAATGGATCGCACCGACACGGCCGGTGACCGAAATCGATCCACGTTGCCTCGGGCGACCCCTGGAGCGGGGCACAGCCGGTGGATAAGTGTATTTTCACCAACGACATGTGCGACATGCCGCCCACCACGTGCAGACAGGCTGGCGCCGACCTGGCAGGCTGCACGCCATGACCTTGCACCTCCGGTGGGCGGCCGTCACCGACCAGGGACACGTCCGCAGTAACAATGAGGACTGTCACT
>DATMVU010000870.1:0-4539 GCA_035562875.1 Actinoplanes sp.
GGGCTCCGGCTGTTGATGGCGTGTTCCCTGGTGCTGGTCGCGGTCGCGGTCGTCTACGCGGACCGGCACGGCTACCGGGACGTCAACGAGGACGGACTGACCCTGCTCGACTGCTTCTACTACGCGGTCGTCTCGCTCTCCACCACCGGATACGGCGACATCACCCCGGCGACCCAGAGCGCCCGCCTGGTGAACGTCCTGTTCATCACGCCCGCGCGGGTCCTCTTCCTGATCATCCTGGTCGGCACCACACTGGAGGTGCTGACCGACCAGTACCGCAAGGGCCTGCGGGTCAGCCGGTGGAGGAGCAAGTTGAAGGACCACGTGATCATCTGCGGGTACGGCACCAAGGGCCGGGCCGCCGTCGCAGCTCTGCTGGAGACCGGGTACGAGAAGAACCGCATCGTCATCGTCGAGAACCGTGAGGGCGGGGTCCGTCAGGCCCAGGCCAGCGGTTTCGTGGTGATCGAGGGGGACGCCACCCGGTCCGCGGTGCTGAACGAGGCGGACGTCAAGAACGCCAAATCGGTCATCATCGCCACCGACCGCGACGAGGCCTCGGTGCTGATCACCCTCACCGTCCGCCAGTTGACCGCCGGCCAGGTCCGGATCATCGCCGCGGTCCGGGAGCAGGAGAACGCCGCCCTCCTCAAGCAGAGCGGCGCCCACCACGTGATCGTGTCGTCGTCGACGGCCGGCCGCCTGCTGGGCCTGACCACCACCGCGCCGCCGCTGATCGACGTGGTCGAGGACCTGCTCACCCCCGGTCAGGGCATGGCGCTGGCGATGCGTTCCGCCGAACGGGCCGAGGTCGGCCGCAACCCACGCGAACTGACGACGCTGGTGGTGGCCCTGATCCGCCGGGGCAAGGTGCTTCCGCTCGGCGGCGAGCAGACGGTCCCCATCGAGACCGGCGACCTGCTGGTCTACATCCGCGACGACGAATCGGTCACCACCGGTGTAACGGTCTGAATCAACCCCTTTGCTCTGGTACGTCACACGGCTCCACAACCGCAACGGCCCGTCCCGCCCGCACCCGCGACGCGGGCGCCGCTCCAGGCCGACCCGCGACCGCCGGGCCGAATGCGGTGGTCCGGGCCGTTGCTCCGGTGGAGTTGAGGGACGTGCCTCATCGCACTATCTGGGCGAAGCGCACAGCACCGTTCTCCAGGTCGGGGTGTTCGACTGCCAGGGCCATCGCGACTATTCGGTCGAAACCCAGGCTTGCGCCGTCGGCGTAGGCCTCGTCGAAGGCGGCGTCGCCCAGCAACTCGCGCAGTGACGACTGGCGGGCCGACCAGAAGGCGCCGAACGACTCGGTGCGCCGGGCGCCGCAAGCAGCTTCGGCGCCGCCGAACAGTACCGTCGCCGTCGCCGGATCGCCGCCGAACGCGCAGCGGACCGCGATGGCCGCGACCGCGTCGGCGGCCGCACCCCGGAAACCGTGCCGCAGCCGGGACCGCAGCGCCACCACCAGGTGATCGTGGGCCGCGATCAGGTCGCCGCGACGCAACGCGACCATGCCGAGCAGCCAGTCCACCGCACGCCTGCCACGGTCCTCGGGACGGGCCGCCTCCAGATGCCGGGCCGCGCCGAGCACATCGGCGGCCTCGGCCAGAGCCTCCCGGCGCCACAGCAGCTCGGCGAGTGTCAGAACCGCGGGGAAGGCGGCGTTCGGCACCCCGGCCCGGTCCGCCTCGGCTATCACCCGGCGACAGTCGTTCTCCGCGGCGGCCGGATCGTCGCCGGACAGGGTCAGCCGGACCGCACGTACCCGGACCAGCAGGGCCGCGTCCCCGGAGATCCCGGCTTCGGCTTCGGCCCGGGCCAGGAAACGCTGCCGTTCGGCCCGCTCCTCGGCCAGTCCCGCATGCACCAGGTAGGCCCGCGCCAGATCGGCCGCAGTCACCCGGTCGTCGGTGACCGACAGGTGCCGGTAGAGGGCGGCCAGCAGTTCGCGGCCCTCCCGGCGGGCGTCGTCGTGTTCCCGCCACCACGGTTCCAGAGCCGCGGCCAGACGCAGACCGGCCCGCACGTCGCCGACGGCGGCCGCCCAGCGCAGGGCTGCCTGCCATTCCGGTACCAGCGGACCCAGCTCGGTCAGCGACACCGTCCGGATCTGGTCGTCGGTGTCCACCGCCGCCCGGTCCAGCGCGTGCAACGACCAGGTCAGGTGGCTGGCGCGGACGGCGGGTTCCTCACCGGCGGCGGTGAGCTGGCGCAGCGCGTAGGCACGGACCTGACCGGACATCCGGTAGCCGACCCCGGGCGCGACCTCGACAAGGGATTTGTCGGCGAGTTCGGAGAGGGCACCGAGCGCGTTCGGGTCACACCACTCCACCGTCGTCAGGTCGACCGGCCCGGCGAAGACCGCGAGCCGCCGCAACAGACCAGCGGCCCGGCTGCCCAGTGTCCGGTACGACCAGGCCAGATTGTTGGCCAGGCTGGCATGCCGGCCCTCGCCTGCCGCATCGTTGTCGAGGGCGCCGAGCGGATCGTCGAGCCGCCGGGCCAGCTGGTCGGCGGGCAGCAGCCGCAGCCGGGCCGCGGCGAGCAGAATCGCCAACGGCGAACCCTCCAGCCGGGCCGCCAGCCGGGCCAACTGCGCGTCACCGTCACCGGGACGGCCGCCCTGAGCAGCCGCCGCACGGTCCCGGAGCAGCGCGAACGCATCCGCCGGGACAAGCGGCGGGATCCGCCACACGGTCTCGCCCGGCAGGGCCAGCGGCGCCCGGCCGGTGGCCACCACGTCGAGCCGGCGGCAGCGGCTGAGCAGCCGGTGCGCCAGGGTCGCGGTCAGTGCCGGAGCCGCGTCGCAGGTCTGCACGATGACCAGCATCCGGCGTTCGGCACACTGCTCCACCACCGTGTCGATGATCGGCCGGCCCGGTTCCGGGCGCAGACCCAGAGCGGCGGCGAGAGCGGCGGGCAGGCCCTGCGCCGCGGTAGCGGCATCGATCGTCCACACCCCGCCCGGGTACGCCGGAAGCAGCTGCTCGCCCACCGCACTCGTCAGTCGTGTCTTCCCGGAGCCGCCCGGGCCGACCACGGTGACCAGGCGGTTCCGGCTGATCAACTCGGTCAGTTCGGCGACCTCGGCCCGGCGCCCCACGAACGGGCTGTGCTCGGCCGGCAGATTGTGCCGGGGCGCCTGATCGGTCCGCGGGCGCGGGAACTCCCGCGCCAGCCCCGGCGCGACCACCTGGAACAGCCGCTCGTCGTCGTCGAAACCGCGCAGCCGGAACGCACCCAGATCCACCAGGTCCACAGCGGCCAGGGTCGCGGGCGCTTCGGAGCCACCGGAGATCGCCGCATAGGTGGCGGTCACCGCCAGAGCCGTCGCCTCGGAACAGAGCACCTGCCCGCCGTGCGCCGCCGCCGAAACCCGGGCGGCACGGTGCACCTCGGCGCTGGCGTACTCCCGGCCGACCGGCATCGCCTGCCCGGTGTGCAGTCCCATCCGGACCAGCGGCACCGCGTCATGGCGCGGCCAGTCGTGAGCGGACAGTCTCCGCTGGGCCTCGACACAGGCGGCGAGTGCCGCGTCAGCGTTCGAGAACGCCACGAAAAAGGAGTCACCCTCCGTCAGGAGTTCAACACCTTCAAAGTCTTTGAATACGCTCCGTAGCACTTCTCGATGCGCATTGAGTACACACCGGTAAGCGTCACCGAGCATCCGGGCAAGCCTCGTCGAGCCCTCGATGTCGGTGAACATGAAGGTCACCAGTCCACTGGGTAGCTCGATCCGTCCCGACACGGTGGAACCTCCGCCCCCTTCTAGGAAGTCGCGACTTATGGTGCCGTATCTCTGCGTCACCGCCCATCGTAGAAACGGACGGTAATCGCGTGCCCGTGGTAGCCAACCCCTAACGGAGGACATCCAGATCGTGCATCGACCGGAGGCGTACGGGACTACGCGTCTCGTAACGAAAGAGATCGAACGCGGAAACGCCGTGCGGGGGCAAAACCGCCAGGCTGTTCGGGAGTACCCGTAAGAGACAACCGGATCGACACCCGGAGCGAGGAGAAGGTCACCGGCCGAAGTCGACAGTGATCACCATGGTCGCCGAGGGCGAAGGGTTTCGCAGGCGATTCACAGGTTCTGTCGTTTGGGGACGCCGGGTCTCCCTGCCCACCGGGACGGCGCCCGTCCGCTTGGCGGCACCGGGCCGCTTGCACGACCCGGGCCGGGCACACCGCACAGCCTGATGGGGCACGGCCGTACGAATCGGTAGTGGTCAGCAGCAGCCGCCACCACCGCAACAACCGCCGCCGGTAGCCGCCGGAGCGGACGGGGCGCCGCCCCGACGGCCCGTGACAGCGACAGTGGACAGCAGTTTGACGGTATCGCCGTGGCCCTCCGGGCAGGTGGCCGGCTGCCCGGCCTCGCTCATCGGACGGCTGACCTCAAAATCGGCGCCACAGGCGCGGCAACGGAACTCGTAACGTGGCATCCGCCCAGCGTAAGGCCCCTGCCGAGAAGCACGTACGGTGCGTTGTCCACAGGGCTCCGACGGCATCCCCGCGAATGGATTCCGG
>DATMVU010000871.1:0-2198 GCA_035562875.1 Actinoplanes sp.
TGGCACGACCCTCGTGCCGACGGACTGGTCCCGGACATCTACATCGGGATGGGTTACACCGCCGAGAACCTGGCCCAGCTCAAGAACGTGTCCCGGGCGGAGATGGACGAGTTCGGCGTCCGCAGCCAGAACCTCGCCGAGAAGGCCATCGCCAACGGCTTCTGGGATCGGGAGATCACCCCCGTCACCCTGCCCGACGGCACCGTGGTGTCGAAGGACGACGGTCCCCGCGCCGGTGTCAGCATCGACGCGGTCTCCCAGCTCAAGCCGGTCTTCCGGGAGGACGGCCGGGTCACCGCCGGCAACTGCTGCCCGCTCAACGACGGCGCCGCCGCGGTCGTGATCATGAGTGACACCAAGGCCCGGGAACTCGGCATCACCCCGCTGGCCCGGATCGTCTCCACCGGCGTCACCGCCCTCTCCCCCGAGATCATGGGGCTGGGCCCGGTCGAGGCGTCCAAGCAGGCTCTCCGGCGGGCCGGCATGACCATCGACGACGTCGACCTGGCCGAGATCAACGAGGCGTTCGCGGCACAGGTCATCCCGTCGTACCAGGAACTCGGCATTCCGTTGGACAAGCTCAACGTCAACGGCGGCGCGATCGCCGTGGGCCACCCGTTCGGCATGACCGGCGCCCGGATCACCGGCACCCTGCTCAACTCCCTGGACTGGCACGACAAGAGCATCGGCCTGGAGACCATGTGTGTCGGCGGCGGGCAGGGCATGGCCCTGATCCTCGAACGCCTGAGCTGAACCCACGCCTCGGCCCGGCCCTCCCCACCTGGGAGAATTCCCCGGGGAGGGCCGATGACCGACCCCTCCGACACCGTTCATCTCAGACCGCCGGCTCACCTCGGGCCGTCGGCTCACCTCGGGCCGTCGGCTCACCTCAGGCCACTGGCTCACCTCAGGCCGTCGGCTCACCTCAGGCCGTCGGCTCACCTCAGGCCACTGGCTCACCTCAGGCCGCTGACGCTCGACGGCTGTCCGCTGGACCGGGTCATCGTCCGGAACCTCGGCCGACGATTTCCGCCGCCGTCCCGGTGATCCAGCTACGCCACGAGAACCACAACCCACCGCTCTGGCTGGAAACCCCCACCCCGACGAGGCATTCTCCCGAGGCCGCCACGTGACCCGCTCCGAAGCCACCCGGCTCCGCACCGTCCCGGCCCGCGAAGACCGCAGCCCCGTCCCGCAGAGTGACTTCTGACCTGGAGGAAGCCAGTTGTCCTACCTCCTCACCACGGTGACCCCCGGCTCGCCGGTCTTCCCCGAGACGGCAGCGCTCTTCGACGAATACCGAATCCACTACGGTCAGCCGACGGACCCGGCCACCACCACGGAATGGTTGTCCACCCAGCTCACCGAGGGCACGCTGAACCTGACCACAGCCCTGTACGACGGAAGACCCACCGGCTTCATCACCACCGTGCGCCTGCCGGCCTCGCTGCGACTCGGCACGATCTGCTCGATCCGCGACCTCTACGTGACGCCGGCCAGCCGGCACACCGGAACCGCCCGAGCCCTACTGACCCAGGTGATCACCGAAGCCCGCGCAGCCGGAGCTCTTCGCGTCTCCCTACAGACCGAGCCGCAGAACAGCGCAGCCCTAGCCCTCTACACCTCGATGGGTTTCCACCAGGTCCACGACTTGACCACCCTGAACCTGCTCCTGACCGAGTAGCCCTCACCCAGCCGCGGCCCTCGGATCACCCCCCAGCCAGGTCAGGGCCCATGCCTGGCCGGGCCCCCGCCCAGCCACGACCCCTGCCTGGCCGTCGCTTTCCAGGTCCAGCCCTCGGAGCCGAGTTCAGAGGGTCGCGCGGACCTCGTCAATGACAGCCGTCGCGCGGTCGAGCAGATCCACGGAAGGGGCAGCGCCGAGAATGTCATCGGCGAGAACCCGGATCTGATCCCGAAGCACCAGGTCGTGCACGTACGGAACCGGCTGACTGTCCCTCTTCTCGGCCTCGGCCCCCAGATCGGCCAGTCGCTGCACCAATCCTTGAACAAGCCCCGAACGGGTCCCGCCCGCACCGCTGGCAGGCGCCGCCCGCCACCGCCGCTCGTCCCAGTGGTGGATCTGGTTGAGCAGCCGCTCGACGGACGTGGCGAAGTCAGACACCCGGCGACGATACCCGCCGCACCCGCCCACGCACAGCAAAGGGCGGGCGGGGCATTCAATGGCAATAATGGGC
>DATMVU010000872.1:0-2919 GCA_035562875.1 Actinoplanes sp.
GTCGGGTTGATTGTCGGTGTACACCCCGGCCATCAACTCGACGTACGGCCCGTCACCATCAGTGAGGTTGCGGTCCCAGGCCTGCCCGAACGGCGCGTTCCCCCACGTCCACTGCTTCTTGCCGGGGGCGATCCCGTGGTCGGCGACGTGCACGAACCCGGCCCGGGCACCGTGGTCGTAGCCGCCGAAGAAATCCTCGACCGTGTCCAATGCCATGTAGGAGGTCGGCACCGGGATGTCCCGGTACCGGTCCAGGGTGCCGTCGGAATAGTCGACCCCGTAGTACGGCACGTCCGGCCGCGGGAACGACACCACCGCCCGTTTCGCGTGATCGGCGACCCGGGTCACATCCGGCGGGAAGAACGCCTGGTAGTCGTCGGTGGCCGCAGCCGCCACGTTGGCCCACCACAGGAACGTCTGCGGCAGCTCGCTGCGGTTGTACAGCCGCACCCGGGCCTCGAACCGGGAACTGTCCGGGCCGATCCGGATGCCGTGTTCACCCCGCATCCGGGTGAACGGGTCATGATCGGAACACCAGACCGTCGCCGACCCGTCCGGTTCCCGCTCGATCCGCACGTCGGTCGGCAGGAAGGTGCCCGGCCGGTGATGCTGTGGCCAGTTGAACTCGATCCCCCCGGACACCCACGGCCCGGCCAGTCCCACCAGCGCCGGTTTGATCACGTTGTTGCGATAGACCAGATCAAAATCGGCCACCTTGTCGTACGCGATATGCACCCGCCCGCCGAGTTCCGGCAGGATCACCAGCCGCAGCCACTCGTTCTCCAGATGCACCGCCTGCCACCGGTGCGGCCGCTTGCCCGGCGAGATCCGCTCGTGGAACGGCAGCGGGTACACCCGGCCCGACGAGCCCTGATACACCCGGCGATGCAGGAACGCCGGGTGTTCCGACGGCGGCTCGGGCAGGTACGTGACGATGACCAGTGGCTGCGACCAGACCGCCACGCCGTCACGCCACGCGCCGGCAGGCGCTTCCGGAAGCACGATGCTCTCCTGAGACATGACCGGAGATTACGACTGGACTCCGGCCGCGGAGGAGGACGTGACAACGCTGAACCTGGACGATCCGACTACTACACTGCGGCCTTCGGCCGATAGCGGTCAGCCCTTCTGCTGGCGGCGGTACGCCGTCGGGCTCGAACCGTGCGTCTTGCGGAACTGCCTGGCGAAATACCACGGGTCGTCGTAGCCGCACGCGCCGGCGATCTCCGCCACCGGCCGCCCGGTGGTGCCCAGCAGATGCCGGGCGTGCGCCATCCGCAGCTGGGTCTGATAGGTGCGCACCGGCACCCCCATCCGCCGCCGGAACAGGGCGGCGAAGTACGACTCGCTCAGCCCCGCGGTCGACGCCAGCTCGGCGACACTGATCCGGGCGCTGATCGTGGTACGCAGATGTTCCGCGGCCCGCTCGACGAGCGTCTCCGCGGTGTCCCGCACCGACCGGCTCGCCGTCAGGAGCGTCAGCAGATGCCAGGCCGCACCGGACGCGGCCACCAGACTGGCCCGAGTGGCGTCCCGTTCCATCCACGCCACCACCTCGGCGGCGAGCAGCGCCAGCCCGTGCGCGTCCGCAGGCACCCGAACCGGAGCCGCAGCCGACGCGCCAACCAGGTCGACCAGGCCCGGCACCGACCGTCCCGCGACATGCAGCCACCACAGAGTCCAAGGTTCCAGATCATCCGCGCCGTACGAGTGGGGCCCGCCCGCCGGCAGCACGGCCACCTCCCCGGCGGCCACTTCGAACCGGCCACCACCGGTCCGGCACCAGCCCTTCCCCCGCACCGGAATCAACACCACCGCCTGGTCGATCGGCTGCCGCCGCTCCCGCCCGTGCCGTTCCGCATACGGAAAATACCCACAGTCGGTGACCAGCAACTCCCCGGTGACCGGTTGCTGCAGGGCCGCCGCGACAACCGGCCTGGGCAGCACCAGCATCCGCTGCCCGGCGAACCCGTCAGCCACACTCCCCATCATCACCACCCAACCGTCCCACCCCTCCCCCGAACAACCTCGGCCGACTGGTGACGCGCGGAAGGGGTTGGTGGGGTGTCACCGGCGGGTGTACCGGTGGTGAGGGGGCCTATGCAGGGGCTATACATTGATGTGTAGGACTGACTTCGTCCCGTTTGCCGGGCTGTGGTCGAATGGCTCCCGAAAATCCGCCGTGCACAGTGGACCTTGGGGAGGCTCGGATGCCGGTCTATCGCCTGCTGGGCACGTTCGAAGTGCGGGACCCGGCCGGGGCGCTGCTGCCGCTCGGGCGGCGTAAGCAGCGGGCCCTGCTGGCCATGCTGGTGCTCCGGGCCGGTGGTGTGGTGCGCGGCGACGAGATCATCGAGGCGCTCTGGAACGGGCAGCCGCCGTCGTCGGCCCGGGCGAACCTGCATTCGTACGTCTCCGCGCTGCGCCGGGTGCTGCCCGCCGGACCGGAGTCGGTGCCCGGTGGCTACCGGCTCGACGTGGCGCCGGGCGAGTCCGATGTGGCCCTGTTCGAGACTCTCGCCGCCGAGGGGCGGAAGGCTCTGGACGAGTGGCAGCATCTGCGGGCCGCCGAACGGCTCGCGCACGCGCTCGGCCTGTGGCGGGGTGCGGCGTTGGAGGATCTGACCGATCTGGACTGGTTCGAACCGTACGCCGCCCGGCTCGCCGAGGCCCGGCTGGCCGCGCTGGAGGACCAGTCGGAAGCCCGTCTCGCTCTCGGGGAGCACGCCGCGCTGGCGGTGGAGCTGGCCGCCCGCACCGCCGATCATCCGCTGCGGGAGCGGCTCTGGGCCACCTGGCTGCGGGCCCTGCACCGCACCGGCGACCGGGCCCGGGCCTTGGACGCGTACGGCCGGATGTGCTCGATCCTCGACGCGGAACTCGGTATCGAACCCGGTCCGGCACTGCGCGAGGTGCATC
>DATMVU010000873.1:0-1673 GCA_035562875.1 Actinoplanes sp.
GGTCGCCGCGGTCGGTGGACACGATCCACTCGTCGGTGTCGTCGTCCCAGGTCAGGTCGGTGACCCGGGTGTGGAACAGGGTGTCGGCGTAGAGGTGGAACTTCTTCGCGATGGCGATCGCGTGCTGCCGGATCTCCTCGCCGGGGGCGTACCGCCACTTCGGTACGTAACCGACCTCCTCCAGCAGCGGCAGGTAGATGGTCGCGTCGATGTCACAGTGGATGCCCGGGTAGCGGTTCCAGTACCACGTACCGCCGAAGTCGCCCGCCTCGTCGATCATCCGGATGCTCGACAGACCGGCCTGGCGGAGCCGGGCGCCGGTGAGGAGCCCGCCGAACCCGCCGCCGATCACCGCGGCCTCGACCCGGTCGGTCTTCGGCTCACGCTCGGTGACCGGGGTGTAGGGGTCCTTGGCGTAGTAGCCGAACTCGCCGGCCGCCCGCCGGTACTGGGCACTGCCGTCCGGGCGGATCCGCCGGTCGCGTTCGAGGCGGTACCGGGCACGCATGGCTTCGAGCTGCTCGGGGTGGTAGCGGCGCGGGGTGGAGATCGGCATGGTGGGCATGGAAATAGACGAGGCCAGTTTAAGTCAACCGACTGACTTAAACTGTGGGTAACGGCACTACACAGTGGAACAATCGGCGCTGTCACGGAAACGGGGAGTGACCGGCGCGGTAAAGACCCTCCAGCGCGTCGATCAAGGACGAGGCCGCCGCAGCCCAATCCGGCTTGTCGGCCCGCTCCCGCTGCGCACACGAGTGGATGATCAGCGTGTGCGCCATGTCGTCCCGCTCCAGGCGGACCTCCGGCGGCAACTGCGGAAGGCAGGCGTGCAGGCCGTCACTCACCGTCATCAACATCGGCAGCCGTTCCAGCTCGTTCCCGGCCAGCTCCCGCAACTGCGGATCGGCGATCAACTGGGCGGCGAACCGGGCATACCAACTCGGATTCCCCAGGTCGGCGAGATGATCGGTGTACGGCCGGACCACACACGTCACCCAGCCGCGCACGTCGGTGACGCCGTGCTGCCGCCCGGCCAGCACCCGGCGGATCTCCTCCATCGGCTCGGCGTGCCGCCGGATGATCGCCTGCACCAGATCCACCTTGCCGCCGAAGTGGTAGGTGACTGCGGTGTTGTTGCCCTGCCCGGCCGCCTCGCTGATCTGCCGGTTCGACACCGCTGTGACGCCACGCTCGGCGAACAGCCGCTCCGCAGCGTCCAGGATGACGGCACGGGTCTGCTCCACCTGGTCGGCTCGCTGCCGGCGGCTGGTCATCGATCTTCTCCTGAATGCGCCCGGTGAGTCGACGCCACCATAGACCGTGACCAGGGCTTCCGGCACGCCTACTTCGACCGCACCGTCCTCTGACCACACCGGCCGGCCCGTCGTGCGCCGGGGAGCAAGAAGTGCGCGCCGGAGTGAAAGACCGGGCGGTGGAGGGGCGGAAGAGTCGAGGGGGAACGGAACACGGAACACGATCGAGGGAGTGGGACGACTGTGGGCGAGAAGACTCTGGCCGGCAAGGTGGCGCTGGTGACCGGGGGCAGCCGAGGCATCGGGGCGGCGGTGGCCCGGCGGGCGACGGACAGGTCGCTGTCGGCGGCGTGCCGGTGGACGTACCGCCGGATCTGGGTCTCGACCTCGTGCCGCCGCCCGGCCGGCGCCGAGTCG
>DATMVU010000874.1:0-10709 GCA_035562875.1 Actinoplanes sp.
GGCCTTCGCCGCGGCCCGGGCGCCGAGCACCGCGCCGTCCAGATCGGCCAGCCGAGCCGCCGCCAGGCGGGCCACCCCATCCGAGACGCCGGTCCGGGCGACACCGTCCATCGCGGCTTCCGCGGCCCGGCCCTCCACGGCCTGACCCGCACTGTTGGCGAACGCGGCGGACACGTACACCGTCCGGCAGTAACCGGCCGTCTCCAGCCCGTCCGCCGCCCGCACGAAGTCCCGCACCCGTTCGGCACGCTCGCCCGGTTCGGCCCGGGCGGTCGCCTCGTCGAACCCGAACGCCAGCCCCGACCGCTCACCCGACCCCGGATGCCCGGCCGACAGGTGCAGCGGTGCCGGCGGCGCGAGACCGGGCCACGACCGGTCCGGTGGGCTCACCCGGGCCGCCGCGAGAGTCCGCTCGACAAGTGCCCGCAGCCCGTCCGGCCCGGTGACAGTGGTGGAGCCGCCGACGGTCCGCCCGTCCACGTGCAGCCGCAGCCGCACACCGGTGGTCGCGTCCGCCACGTTCTGATGGATCACCGAGTTCGCGAACCGGGTCAGCGCCAGCATCTCGTGCCGCACGTTGACCTCGGCCTCGGCCGACCGCCCGGCCAGCCCCCGAACCAGCTCGATGACTTTGGCGGCCAGCTCCAGTTCGGCCCCGGCCCGCCCACTCTCGCCGCTCATGCCGCCACCTCCGCTGCCGCCGGGCCGTCGAACGAGATGATCATCCCCGCACCCCCACCCGCACGTTGGTGAATCGGGCCGGTGCCGCCGGATGCCCGGTGTGCCCGACCTGCCCGGGCTGGCCCTTTCCACAGTTCGGAGTACCCCACGCCACCGTCTCGCTGGACAGCATGTCCATCGACTGCCAGAACCTCGGACCGATCCCGGTGTACGTCGGGTTGCGCAGCATCCGGCCCAGCCTGCCGTTCTTGATCTCGTAGCCGATCTCGCACCCGAACTGGAAGTTCAGCCGCTTGTCGTCGATCGACCAGGACCTGTTGACGTCCATGAACACGCCGTCGCCGGTCGCCGCGACGATCTCGTCGAGAGTGTGCGGCCCGGGTTCCAGCCCCACGTTCGTCATCCGGACCATCGGCAGCCGGGACCAGCCGTCAGACCGGACACTGCCCGCGTAGTCCAGCCCGGCGACCGCGGCCGAGTCCCGCCCGGCCAGCACCCCCACCCAGATCCCGTCCCGGACCGCGTGCCGTTTCACGGCCGGCGTGCCCTCGTCGTCGAACCCGAAACTGCCCAGCGCCCCCGGGAACGTCGGGTCGATGGTGATGTTCATCAGATCCGACCCGTACCGCAGCGACCCCAGCCTGCTCAGATCCAGCCAACTGGTCCCGGCGAACGCCGCCTCCCAGCCGAGGATCCGGTCCAGTTCGATCGCGTGCCCCACCGACTCGTGGATCTGCAGGGCCAGCTGACTTCCGCCGAGCACCAGGTTCGTCTCACCGGCCGGGCAGAGCGGCGCGGTCAGCAGCGCCCGAGCCTCCTCGGCCATCCTCGGCGCGTTGCCCACCAGGTCGATCTCGTCGATCAGCTCCCAGCCCCGGGTGCCGAAGTGCCCCCGGTGCGATGACGGCCAGGACCGTCGCTGCACCTCGCCGTCCCCGATCGCGAGAGCGGTGACCCCACCGCCGCACTCCCGGATGTGCTGGTCGATGCGGTGGCCCTCGCTGGAGACGAACCACTTGCGGGTGTCCCAGGCCTCGAAGTTGGCGTGGGCCGTGTCGGCGCCCGCCGCCTTGGCCGTACTCGTCGCCCGGACCAGCAGGTCACCCTTGTCGGACAGCGGCACCCCGAGCGGATCGATCACGCAGTCGGAGGCCCAGCTGGCCACCACCGGATCGGCCGGCACCAGATCACGGGCGGGCCCGGAGACCGCGGCACCGGCGGCGGCGATCTGTGCGGCGCGCCTCCCGGCGGCCTTGGCGGCTGGCTCGGACAACTCGGGTACGGCGTAGAAGCCCCAGCTCGAACCGACGAGCGCCCGCACCCCCAGCCCGGCGCTCTCGTCGAACCCGATGTCCTCGACGTCACCGTCCCGCGCCGACACGCTCTCGCTCCGCCGCACCATCACCCGGGCGTCCGCATATCGCGCGCCCGCGTCGAGCGCGGCCTGAACCGCCGCCCCCGCCTCATCGAAGTGGGTCATGCACCCGACCCTATGTGCCGAGCACCCGATTTTTCAGCGGGGCGGCAACAGATCCGCCGGATCAACGGTCACCGCCACCGGCTCGGTGAGTGCGAGCGGTTTTCCTGGAGCTCCGGTCGCGTGCTCCAGATATTTATCGCCTTCCAGTCGCTGGAGACGGAGTGTCCCGGTCCTCGGATCGACTAGCAGGTACCACGGGATGCCGCCCTGGGCGTAGTAGTGCATCTTGAGAACCCGGTCGGTCGCCGCGTTGGATGGCGAAAGGATCTCGCACACCAGCAGCACGTCCGAGGAGTCGACGACCAGTTCCCATAGATCGATATTCTTCGTTACAACGAGATCTGGGATGGTGATCCGAGTCAGCCCGGCTCGGAGATTGATCGCCTCGAGGGCGAACATGCCCTGTTCTTCCGCCGGGGGCGACAGAGTCCGCGCCAGCCTGGCGGAGATGTATTGATGGATCGGCAATGGGCTGGGGCTCACGTGCAGGCTCCCGTCGAAAAGCTCGATGCGCTCGGGCGTTTCGCCGATGGCCAGGTACTCCGACTCGGTCCAGATGCGGTTCTCGAGGTGAAGGATGGTCGTCATGGCGTCCTCTCCCGTGGGGTCGGGTGTGGACGATGGCATCTCCTCTGGTCCCATATCTACCCCTCACGAGACTAGGTCACCCATTCAGGAAGGTTAACTCCTCCTCGAAGGTGATGACACGTCGTGACGGGAAACCGGGCAGTTCGGCACCCACCAGGAGGACGTCGGGGGACACCCCCGCCTCGGCCAGCCCGTGATGCGCGTACACGTCCGCCGAGTCCGCCCGATCCCCCAGATAGCGCTCGGCCACGATCCGCGGCACCTCCGCCCAGTCCACCACCGGCTGATGTGCGACAGCCCGATGAAAGACCTCCGGACGCTTGAGTACGGCCATCGCCGCCAGCCACCCGCCCAGCCCGTGCCCGTGCACCGCGACCCGGTCCAGATCGAGGTCGGGGTGCTTGCCGTGCAGCGCGTGCAGGGCGTCCACCTGGTCGGCGAGCACCACGTCGGCGAGCCGCCGGTGCACCGCCTTCTCGAAGCTGGGCGCCACTCCCGGCGTACCGCGCGCATCGATGCTGACGACGGCGAAGCCGGAGTCGGCCCACCGCTGCCGGGACGCCCACGTCGCCGGATCGGCCAGCACCTGCTGCCGTCCGGGCCCGGAACCCATGGTGACCAGCACCGGCAGCCGGGTCCCGTGGACGTGCCCGGTGGGGTAGAGCACTCCGGTCGGCAGCCGCCGGTCGGTGACCCGTTCCAGGATCGGTTCGGCGCCGGGGCCCGCAGCCGGGGCCCGCAGCGTGAACTCCCGGTCGCGGTGCCACACCCGGTTGCCCGCCACGAGCACGCCCGCGGCGGCCGTCACCTGATCAGAACCGGTCAGTGCCACGATCCGCTGGATCTCCGGCCCGCCCCCGCTGAGGGAGGTGCGCACCCGGAACACCTCGCGTACGGCGGGTTCCCCGAGGCTGCCCTCGACGATCAGATCGGGCGATCCGACGGGTCCATCCGCGCGCGGCAGGGTTCCGGCGACCCGTCGTACGTACAAGCCGGGTGGGGTGAGCAGTGACCCGTCGGCGAACAGGCAGCGGGCGTCGAAGCCGTCGTGGGCGAGTTCGCCGCCGACCAGGACCCGGCCGTCCGGCAGATGCCGCGGGGTGCCGGGGATCGGCTCGACCCAGCGGGCGTCGGCGAGTTCGGCGTGCACCTGGGTCTCGCCGGTACGCGGATCGATGGAGAGCACCAGTCCGTGCTGCTGCATCCGGCGCAGCACGGTGATCAGCGGACTGCCGCCGGACCAGCGGACCTGGGCCAGATGCGGGTACGTCTCCCGGTCCCAGTGCACGTCGACCCAGCCCTCGTCGAGGTCGAGCAGGTGCAGGCTGACCGCGCGGGCGCTGCGGACCGCGAGGATCTGCCGGCTGTCCGGGGACCACCACCATCCGCGGGTACGCCCGAACTCGCCCGCCCCGGTCCCGGGCACGCCCCAGGCGATGGTGTCGCCGTGTTCGCGCCAGGCGTTGCCCGGTTCACCGGCCAGCAGCCGGTCCCCGGCCGGCCCGGTCACCCGCAGGGACGCGGCCCCGCCGGGATCGGTGAGGTAGCCGATGGTCAGTCCGTGCGGGTCCGGCCGTGCGTCGTGGGCCGGGCCGGACGTCGCGACCGGGGTGACGGTGCCGTCCAGCAGGTCGGCCCGGAACAGTTCGCCGTCGCGGACCAGTGCCGCGACCCGGGCGTCCCGGTCGGTGGCGTACGAGTCGACCGGGCCGGCGATCCGGCGTTCCACCCCCTCGGCGAGGTCGAGCAGCCAGAGTTCCGACGAGCGGAGGAACACGGCACGAGCGCTGTCGGCACCGACGGTCACGGCGTTTGGGTACTCCACGCCTCCAGCATCACCGATCGGGGGCGACTCGCGCCGGGCAAACCGCGGGCTGGTGAGGGGAGTTCGTCGGTGGTCGCGCGTACAGTAGCGGCCGTGACTGAGAAGCTGCCCGCCCGCCGTCTGCTGCTGGTTCACGCCCACCCCGACGACGAGGTCATCGGCACCGGGGCGACGATGGCCCACTATGTCTCCGACGGTGCCCACGTGACCCTGGTGACCTGCACGCTGGGCGAGGAGGGCGAGATCCACGTTCCCGAGCTGGAGCAGCTCGGTGCCGCCCACTCCGACCAGCTCGGCGGCTACCGCCTGGTGGAGTGGGAGCGGGCCTGCGCCGCGCTCGGGGTCACCGACCACCGGATGCTCGGCGGCGTCGGGAGGTACCGGGACTCCGGCATGATGGGCCTGCCGACCAACGAGCACCCGCGTGCGTTCTGGGGCGCCGATCTGGACGAGGCGGCCGCCCACCTGGTCGAGATCATCCGGGAGATCCGCCCGCAGGTGATGATCACCTACGACGAGAACGGGTTCTACGGCCACCCCGACCACATCCAGGCGCACCGGGTCGCGATGCGGGCGGCCGAACTGGCCGGTGCGGACGGCCCGGAGAAGATCTACTGGACGGCGATGCCGCGGAGCGTGCTGCGCGACGGCATGGAGGCCTTCCGGGAGTCCGGCGACAACCCGTTCGCCGAGGTGGAGAAGGTCGAGGACCTGCCGTTCGGCACGCCGGACGAGGAGATCGCCGCGCGGATGGACGGCACCGACCACTACGCGAAGAAGACTGCCGCGATGCGTGCCCACGCCACCCAGATCCCGGACAACTCCTGGCTGTACGGGATCGCCGGCGACTTCGGCGGCGAGTTCATGGGGGTGGAGTACTACACCCTGGTCAAGGGCGGGCGCGGGCCTGGTTCGGGGCCGTTCGGCTGGGAGTCCGACCTGTTCAGCGGGCTGGACGTGACGGGCGGATGACCGAGCTGGAGACCGCTCCGGCGGAGCCGGCCGTGCCACCGGCCGACCCGTGGTCCGGCTGGGACCCGCTGATCTCGGCTGCCGGCATCGTCGTGTCGGTCCTCGCCATCGTCGTCACCGCGTTCATCGAGTTGGCGCTGAGTCCGCTGCGGACCGGTGCACTCGGGGCGGTGGTGGCGGGTGACTCGCCGTTCGTGGCGACCGGGTTCGCGGTGCCGCTGTCCGTGCCGCTGGCGGTCTGGGCGAACCTGGCGATCGGCTGGTTCACCGTGTTCACCACCGGCCGGCGGGCACTGATCGGCCTGCCGTGGGCGCTGTGGACGCTGATCATGCTGTTGGCCTCCGGTAGCCGGACCGCGGAGGGGGACTTCCTGCTCACCGAGAGCAACTGGGTGGCGGTGGTGACGATTCTGGCCGGGAGCCTGACCTTCGCCGTACACGCCTATATGTTGATCTTTAAACCGGCGCCGCCGGCGGTGCCGGTGCCAACTGGCAGCGGACTCCCAGGCGGCGTCCAGTGATCCCCGCGCACCATCCGCGAAGATGAGCGGCGGATCGAGCATCACCGGTACGGCGGGCGCTACTATCCCGCCCACGAGATTCACGGCGCCCATTTACTGGAGGACGAGATGAGGCAGCAGCGCTGGTTCCGGATCACGGCGCTGGCGGTCGCCCTGTTCGCGATCAACCTGATCGCCCGGCTGGTGATCCGTTTCAGCTTCGACAGTGACGACGACACCGCGACAGGGGTCGCCTCGATCGCCATGTTCGTGGTGATCGCGCTGATCCTGGCGGTGCTGACGTTCCTCCGCTCGCAGCGCGACCGGCCGAGTGACTGGCTGCCCGACGTCGGGTTCGGTGCGCTCGCCGGCCTGGCCCTGATCGTCCTGGTGGGCCCGTTCGTCAGCGGCGAGGGCCCGTTCGAGGGCGGCGGGGACAACTTCTTCGCCCAGGTCTGGCTCTTCGGCGCGTGCACGATCGCCGGCACCCTGATCGGCTACTGGGTGGCCGTGATGCTGGGCCGCGACCACCGCTCGCGCGCGCTGAAGGCGTTCACCCAGGCGCGGACCGAGCGCCCGCGCCGGGTCGTCGGCCGCCGCTAAACCGGGGATTCCCTGGTCAGATAGGTGTGGTGGGTGCTGAAGCCGAGCCGGCCGTACAGCGCGACGGCCGGCGTGTTCCGCTCCTCCACCTGCAGGTAGGCGCGCCCGGCCCGGTGCTGGGCCGCCCACTGCGCCAGCGCCCGCACCACGTGCCGCCCCAGGCCCCGGCGGCGGGCGGCCGGCGCGGTCTGCAGCAACGACACGCCGAGCCAGCGATCCGGCCCGGTCACCGCACCGCGGGCCACCGCGAGCAGCTCACCGTCCGCGTCGCGGACATGAGCGAAGACCTTTTCCGGTACGCCGGTCAGGATGCTCGTGGCGGCGGCCGGCAGGGTGCCCTTGTGCTCGGCGACCATCGCGTACCAGTCGTCGCCGGGGGAGTCGGCCAGATCGACGGGCGGTAGATCGGTGCGTGCCGGTTCGGCCAGCATCGGGGCCAGCGGAGCCGTCTGCACCAGGGTCAACGGCCGGCTGGTCCAGCCCCGCCCGTCGAGGGCCGCGTTCACCGGGGCGGCCAGCGGCATCGGCGCGTTGATCAGCGGCTGCTGCCCGCGCTCCCGGTACCACTTCTCGACCGCGTCGATCGCCTCTTCCAGGGTGCGGTCCGGATCGCCGACGGCGAGCGCCGAGTTGGCCCGGCCGGTCCAGTTGTCCGCGGCGCGCAGGATCCACCCGCCGAGCCGGGCCCGCACCGGCGCCGGCCAGGCCTCGTCGGCGGCGTGTTCCAGCGCGATCACCGCGGCGGCGTGCGGCCGGCGTGCGGCCGGAACCCGTTTGGCCCGGTGCACCTCGCGCAGCGGCACACGCACGGTGCCCTTGGCGGTGGCGATGGTGAGTTCGGTCTCGGTGAGGTCGACTAGCTCACCGAGGGCGTCCGTGAAGAGCGTCCGGTCCCCGGTTACGCCTACAATTCGCCGTACCACCACCCGGTGTCCCACATCCTGCTGTCGGAGCACGTAATACCTCCCTAGGCGGGAATACTAGGCTCTGCAATTCGTCGTCGGCGGTCTCCGCGGCGTGGCTTTGAAGGGAAAGACCAGTGACCTACATCATCGCTGAGCCCTGCCTCGATGTTCTCGACAAGGCGTGCATCGAGGAGTGCCCGGTCGACTGCATCTACGAGGGCAACCGGATGCTCTACATCCACCCTGATGAATGCGTCGACTGTGGGGCCTGCGAGCCGGTCTGCCCGGTGGAGGCCATCTTCTACGAGGATGACGTCCCGGAGCAGTGGAAGGACTACACGAACGCGAACTACGAGTTCTTCGAGGACCAGGGTTCGCCCGGCGGCGCTTCCAAGGTCGGCAAGATCGACAAGGACGCGACCTTCATCCTCGCCCAGCCGCCGCGTGGGGACGCACACTGAGCGCCCTGTCGTCGGCTCTGCCCGACTTCCCCTGGGACCTGCTGGAACCAGCGAAGGCGATCGCCAAGGCCCACCCGGGCGGCATCGTCGACCTGTCCGTCGGCACCCCTGTCGACCCGGTCCCCGCTGTCGTCCAGCAGGCCCTCACCGGCGCCTCGGACTCGCCCGGCTACCCGCTGACCGCCGGCACGCCGCAGCTGCGTGCCGCTCTCGCGGGCTGGCTGGCCGCTGCCTGCGGCGCCTCCGGTGAGCCGGGTGTGCTGCCCACTATCGGCTCCAAGGAGCTGGTCGCCTGGCTGCCCACCCTGCTCGGGGTCCGGCCCGGTGACGTGGTCGTCATCCCGCAGGTCTGCTACCCGACCTACGAGGTCGGCGCCAGACTGGCCGGCGCGGAGGTCATCCGGTCTGATTCGCTCACCGCGATCGGCCCCGACCGCCGGGTCAAGCTGATCTGGATCAACTCGCCGTCCAACCCGACCGGCAAGGTGCTCCCCGCCGAGCACCTGCGCAAGGTCGTGGCCTGGGGCCGCGAGCGCGGCGTCACCGTGGTCAGCGACGAGTGCTACCTGTCGCTCGGCTGGGACACCACCCCCGTCTCGGTGCTCTCCGACGAGGTCACCGGCGGCGACTACACCGGGGTGCTCGCCGTGCACTCGCTCTCCAAGCGCTCCAACCTGGCCGGCTACCGCGCCGGATTCGTCGGCGGGGACCCGGCGCTGGTCGCCGAACTGCTCGCCGTGCGCAAGCACGCCGGCATGATCGTCCCGGCGCCGGTGCAGGCAGCCATGGTCGCCGCGCTGACCGACGAGACCCACGTCGCCGAGCAGCGCGAGCGTTACGCGGCCCGCCGCGAGATCCTGCGATCCGCCCTGGTCAAAGCTGGTTTCGAGATCAGTCACTCGGAGGCCGGGCTGTACCTGTGGGCGACCCGCGACGAGGACTGCTGGACCACCGTGAACCAGCTCGCCGAGCGTGGCATCCTGGCCGCACCCGGCGCGTTCTACGGTCCGGCCGCCGCGAGACACGTGCGGATCGCCATGACCGCCACCGACGAGCGGGTGGCGGCCGCCGCTGACCGGCTTTGTGAGATCTAGAGGGGTGCCCGCCGTGGACAAGACAATCGTTTCGGTTCACGGCGAGGCGCGCCGCGAGGTGCCGCCTGAACAGGCGGTCTTCTCGGTGACGGTGACCGCCGCGGACAAGGACAAGACCGCGGTGGTCACCCGCCTCACCCGCCGCGCGGCCGAGGTCGATCAACTTCTGGACCGATTCGGTACGGCCGTCGAGCGCCGTGAGACCAGCGGGGTGCACGTCCACCCCGAGTTCAAACGGCGCGGCGAGAAGGCCGTCTCCTATTCAGGAACGGTCACCACCACGGTCACCGTCACCGACTTCGACCCGCTCGGCGAACTGCTCGCCCAGCTCGCCGCCGGTGACCTGACATCGGTCTCCGGCCCATGGTGGCAGCTCCGCCCCGGCAGCCGTGCGGGCGCCGACGTCCGGCAGGCGGCGGTGGCCGACGCCCTCGACCGGGCCCGCGGTTACGCGGCGGCAGTGGGTTCTGAGGTGGACCACATCCTGGAGATCGCCGACGCCGAAGCCGGCGGTGGCCACCACCCGATGATGCGGGCCGCGGCCTTCGGCATGGCGGAGTCCGCCGGTGCCGCAGACGTGGCGTTCGACCTCTACCCCCAGGAACAGAGCGTCGAAGCCAGAGTCCTGCTCCGGGTGACGATCACCAGACCGACGGTTCTGAACAGCTGACGGGTTCAGACGTCTGCGGAGCCTCTGTTGTGGGGCTTCTGTTGTGGAGCTTCTGTTGTGGGGCCGGTGTTGTGGGGCCGGGACCCGCCCCACAACACCGTCGGGCACCGGTCTTCAGGACCTGACCGCCCGAGCCCGAACCGGCACGGTGAACGTGGCCCCCTTGCAGGCCGCCGGACCGCTGGCCCGCATGGTCAGCGCCTCGGGCAGGATGAACGCGCCGATGGTGTTCCGCGGAACCTCCCAGGAGACCGGGAACTCCTTACGTGTCAACTCCACCTTCGGGCTGGTGCACCCGTCACCCCGGCGCCCGTCATCGGCGACGATCCGCCCCCCGGCCGGCAGAATCGACGTGATCCGAACCGGATTCGAATACTGATTCGTCACTGTGACCGTCAGATTCCCCACGTCCCCCGGAGTGAGCGCCCGGCTCGGATCCGAGGTGGCGGTAACGGTGATCTCCACATCAGCGGCGGCAGCGGCCGGAGGCTCCGGCTTCGGCCCGTTGAAATGCCAGTAGGCCCAGGCCGCCCCCGCATTGGCGAGCAGCGCAGCCACCGCGGCAACGGTGAGAATCATGCGGGCACGCCGATCGAACCGGCGCCGCGGCCCCGGTTTTCGAACCTCCCACGTAGGTTCCTCACCATCAGACGGATCAAGCTCGATGTGCTCGCTTGCGGGAAAGCCGGATAAGACGTCGCGCCGATTCACGAAAAAACCTCGGTAGCGGCAGCCGCGCGGGTCTCGCTCAGTAAGGGCATGCGGCTCGCTCCTCCTCGAAGGCCGGTGAGAATGATGCCGGGTTCGGCGCTCATACAACGTTCCCCGATAGAGATGTCCGATGTGATCGGTTTTCCGTACGCCCTTCCAGCGCATAAATCGGACAGGTCTGCCCATACGGCCTACCCCAGCGGGGTGACCGGATCGACC
>DATMVU010000875.1:0-3650 GCA_035562875.1 Actinoplanes sp.
TCCAGCTCGCCCACCGCGTGCGCCTCCGACACCGGCACCGGAGTCCCGCACGGTGTGCGGTCCGGCTGGTGCAATCCGAAGGCGCGCACGAATGCGCTGATCCGCGCCTGCAGGGCGAGGGCCTGGTCCAGATCGTCGTCCGACATGGTTCGACCATACAACTAGTTAGTTCGACGATGCAACCATCGCGCCGGACCAGGTCCGGACGTGTCACGACCGTTCTCCGCTGCCGGGTTCCGCGATGACGGAATCCCGGTTCTTGTCATAGGTGGCCGGTAGCGTGCGGCCACATCACGACGAGACCGGGAGGCTCCATGGGGGCGAAGACCGCACTGCTGGCGTTCACCGACGGCGATATACGGGCGGCGCTTCGCGGCCCTGATCACCGGCCGCCGCACCGGTCGCTGAACGGGTCGGGGATGGTGCGCCAGGACTGTTCGCCGCGGGACAGTTCGTCGTCGGTGAGCAGGCAACCGGCCAGCACGCGGTGCAACCGGACCGGGTCGAAGTCGATGCCGATGAACGCCAGGTGCTGATGCCGGTCCTCGTAGTAGGGGTCCCATTCGACACACGCCGCCAGGCGGCGCTCCGGATCCACCTCGTCCCAGTGTTCGGCGGGCAGCGGGCCGAGCCAGCCGCTGTGCGGGCCGAGCGTGAGCCCGCCGGACGACTCCCAGGTCCACACGATGTCGGGGCGGCTGGCCAGCCAGAAGTGGCCGCGCGAGCGCAGCACCCCCTCGGTCACCTCGTCCAGGACACCGTGCAACCGGCCGGGATGGAAAGGGCGACGGGCATGAAAGACGCAGGACACCACGCCGTACGAGGGGAGCGGCTCGTGAATCCCGACGGCTCGACCGCGCAGGCCCCGGGTGACCGCGTCGACGCGGCGACCGCGATCCGACGGGCCCCACGGCGCGATCCGGCGTACCAGGATCCGGAGTTGTTCGGCCTCCCACTCGTCACCGCCCTCCGGCCCGCCCTCCAGGGCCACCCGGTCGGCCTGTTCGATCTGCCGGCTGACCAGGTCGCCGATCCGCTCGTCGTAGAGGGCGTCCAGCAGCAGGTCGGCGGGCACCACGGTGATCACCTCCGGCGGGTCACCGGGCCAGGCGGCCCGTACCTGATCCGGTTCGCAGTCGTCCGGCACGACCAGCAGCAGGCCGGGCCCGGTGGGCAGCACGGTGAGGTCGTCGACGAGCACGATCCGCCGCCCGGCCGCCAGGCGTTGCGCGACCTCGGCGGTGGCGTGCGGGAAGTACCCGCACAGCACCACGTCAGTGCTGGTGGACATCGAGGTCCTCCCAGGCCGGGAACGGGTCGGGCAGAGTGGCCCAGGTGTCCGGATCGGCGGCCAGCTCGGCCGGGGTGAGCAGGCAGCGGAGCAGCCCGTCGTGGAGTTCGCCGGCGGGCAGATGTACCCCGATGAGGACCAGTTCCTGCCGCCGGTCGCCGAACCGGGGATGCCAGCGCCGGCGCAGGTCGGCGGCCTCCTGCGGGTCGTCCGGCCAGATTCCGGAGGCGGCGACCGGCACCCCCGCCGGGTCGCAGCGGCCGTGCGGTCCGGCCTGGGACCAGAGGGCGATCATGTCCGGGCGGGTGGCGAGCCAGAGGAAACCCTTCGAGCGCAGTACGCCGTACGTGTCGATCGCGGTCGTCAGGAAATCCCACAGGCGCTGGGGGTGGAACGGTTCGGGGGCGCGGAACAGCAGGCTGCCGATGCCGTACTCGACGGTCTCCGGGATGTGTTCGCCGTTGAGTTCGGCGACCCAGCCGGGCGCGGTCTCGGCGGCGTCCATGTCGAAGCTGCCGGTGTGCAGTAGTTCGGTGGGGTCGACCCGGCCGAACGTGGACCGGATCTGCCGTGCGCCCGGGTTGAGGCGGGTGACCAGGGCCTCGACACGGGCGAGTTCGTCCGGGGTCACCAGGTCGATCTTGTTGATCACCACGACGCCGGCGAATTCGAGCTGGTCGACGAGCAGGTCGGCGATCGTACGATCATCGTCTTCGAAGGCCGCCAGACCGCGTGCCTCGAGGGTTTCGCCGGCCTGGATCCGCGTGATCAGGTGGGGTGCGTCGACCACGGTGACCATGGTGTCGAGCCGGGCCACGTCGTCGAGCACCTGATCCTGCTCACTGATGCCGAAGGCGAACGTGGCGGCGACCGGCAGTGGTTCGGAGATGCCGCTGGACTCGATCAGCAGGTAGTCGAACCGGTTCTGCCGGGCCAGTTCGGCGACCTCGGTCAGCAGGTCGTCGCGCAGGGTGCAGCAGATGCAGCCGTTGGTCATCTCGACCAGGCGCTCTTCGGTGCGGGCGAGCCTCCCGCCGTCGCGCACCAGGGCCGCGTCGATGTTGATCTCGCTCATGTCGTTGACGATGACGGCGACCCGCAGTCCGTCCCGGTTGGCCAGGACGTGGTTGAGCAGTGTGGTCTTGCCGGCGCCGAGGAATCCGGAGAGCACGGTGACGGGCAGCCGGTCGCGGGTGGGGGTGGTGGTCACGACGGGCTGGTGACCGGGCGGTCGCGGTAGAGGCCGCAGTGGGTGCAGGCGTGGTGGGGCACCACCTTCTCCCGGCGTGGGCACGGGCAGTCGGCCAGCACGGGTGCTGTCGCCTTCCACTGGGCGCGGCGGTGGCGGGTGTTGGATCGGGAGGTTCGTCGTTTCGGGACAGCCATGCCGATCATATTATTGGAAACGATTTTCATTTGAAAGTGGGGTGGCGGTTCCGGGCCCGGCGGTGCGGGTTCTAGAGTCGGCCGGGTGGAGACCGCGACCCAGATCCTGCACAGGCTGACCTCCTACGAGCCGGGACGGGAGTGGGACGACGTCATCGACGACCCCCGTCTGGTCCTGGACCTGAAACCCAACGACTTCGACCGGTTCCCGTGGTTCCACAAGCGGTACCCGCAGGACCTGCCGCGTCTCGAACTGCCCCGCGACCTGCCGGCCACCAGCGCGCCGGCCGTCGGCGTGCTGGCCGGCACCGCACCGGTCGCCGCCACGGATCTGGACCTGCCGCACCTGGCCCGGTTGCTGCACCTGTCCGCGGGTGTCGTGCGCACCTCGCGGCGCAGCAACGGGATCACCCACCTGTTCCGGGCGGCCGGTTCGGCCGGTGGCCGGTTCCCGCTCGAACTCCACGTGCTGATCCCGGACGGTCACCCGGGGCTCCCGGCGGGCGTGCACTGGTACGACCCGTCCGGTCACGCCCTGGTCCGGATCGCACCCGCACCGGGCGGCGGTGACCCGGCGATCGTGGTCACCGGCGTTCCGTGGCGGACCGGCTGGCGCTATCGCGAACGCGGCTTCCGGCACGTCTACTGGGATGCGGGCACCATGCTCGCCCAGACCCTCGCCCTGGCCCGGTCGGCGGGCATCCCGGCGTGGCTGTACACCACCTTCCCGGACCGGGCGGTCACCGAGCTGGTCGGCGCGGACGGGGTGCACGAATGGCCGGTCGCCGTGGTCGGACTGGGTTCCGGACAGCCCGCGCTGACCCCGGGTGGCCCCGCTGTCACCGGCGAGGTCGACGCGGCCCCGCTGGAGTTCCCCCTGGTGACAGCGGCTCAGCGGGCCGGTGACCGGACCGGGCTGGGCGCGCCGTGGCCCGACGGTGAACCGGTGGTCGTACCGGAAACCGGGTCCGGA
>DATMVU010000876.1:0-26792 GCA_035562875.1 Actinoplanes sp.
GCACGGACGGGAGCAGGGCCGTCTCACCGGCGTCGAGCAGCACGTAGCCGAAGCCCCGCGCCAGCATCACCAGGTAGATCAGCCACACCTGCCCGGCCGTATCCACCGGCAGGAGGACGAGCAGCAGCGCCGCGACCACGAACTCGACGGTGATCAGCAAGGCGCGCCGGGGGAACCGGTCCACCAGGGCGCCCAGCCAGGGCGCGGCCAGGCTGGGCAGGTACACCCCGAGCGCGGCCAGAGCCGCCAGTCCCGGATTCCCGGTCAGATCGAGGATCCAGATCCCGGCCGCCAGGGTCAGCGCGGTCCCGCCGAAGCCGGACAGGACCGAGATGAGGACGAGCAGAGCAGCGTTCCGTCGCATGCCACACCCCTATCGCCCGCCCGGGACACCGCGGGTGGGCACAGCGAAGGAGCCCTCGGTAGCCATGCCAGAACCAAGGACTTGAGTCGTGAGGACTCACATCCTGGCCATCACGGTGTCCTGAAGTCAACAGAGGACAACACCTCAGTCGATGACGACGGCTGCCTGGAGACGGGCGATCGCGGATCGCAGCGACCCCGGGAAGACCGGGGCGTCGGGGCCGGCCAGATCCTCCAAGGCGACGACCACCAGGTCGTACAGGGCTCCGGCGGGTGCGTCGGGAGCGGCCGCCAGGGTTTCCCGCACCAGGGCGGCCCGGGTGAAGCGGCGGTCCCACCGGCGATCGGCGCCGATCCGGTGATGCAGGTCGACCGCACGTCGCCGCAGGACGGCGACACCCGCCCCGTACCCCCGGTCGAGCTCTTGGCGCTGCGGCAGCACGGCGCGCTCGGCGGCCTCGGCCAGACGCTGCCGGCGCTGCTCGGCCGCCTGGCGGCTGGCCAGGCCGAGGGCCGCCGCGATCTGCGCCCAGGACGCGCCGGAACGCCGCGCGCGGTCGATCGACTCCAGCTCCGCGGCATCGATCTCCGCGCGCCGGGCGGGGATCCCGCGCAGTTCCGACAGTCCCACTGACTCCTCCGGCTTCGCCACGACCCAACCTTAGATTGTCAACTTTTCGTTGACAACAGAGCCTCGATGCCGTCGAGGAGATGCTCCAGTCCGGATTCGAGGATGTCCTCCTGAGCGGCGGCGGCGAACACCCCGTCCTCAGCGATCTCGATCGCGACGGCGACGATGCGGTCGAGGCTCAGGATCGGCTGCGGACCGCGGGTGCGACCCTTCTCCAGACCCCAGAGAACCTGGACTCGGGAGCGCCCACTCCTGCAACCTCGTGCCGCACGCGCTGTTCACCGCGGTGCTGCAGATCCGGCCGTGGTTCCGCCGCCGGTACCCGGTCGCGCACCGAAGACTGGGCCGGGTCTACATCTTCGGCGGCGTGTTCCCTGCCACCGTCGCGGCGCTGACGATCGGCGCGTTCTCCCCGTACGGCCCCGGTCACCCGGGCCAGCAACATCCTGCTGGCCATCGCGTCACGACGGGGGATGGCGGCCGACGGGTCCCCGTGTAAAACCCGCCGGCCGCCGTGGGGGTAAAGCTCTGGGGTGACGGCGTGTCAGGCGAACGACGCCGACCAGATCGGGGCGAACGGGGTGATCCGCAGCGGCATGCGCGCCTCGGCGGGAGTGCGGTTGCCCTTGCGGCTGTTGCAGCGCCCGCAGGCGGCCACCGTGTTCAGCCATTCGTTGCGGCCGCCGCGCGACCGCGGTAGCACGTGGTCGATGGTGGACGCGGCAGCGCCGCAGTAGGCGCACCGGCGCCCGTCCCGCACCAGCACGCCGGCCCGCGACCAGCCCGGCCCCCGGCCACGCCGCCAGCGGGTGACCACGTAGGAGACCAACCGGACGACGGTCGGCACCGGGTAGACCCCGATCCGGTCGTCCGGCTGGGCCTCGTGCACCACCGCAACCTGACGGAACAGCATCCGGATCGCGTGCCGGAGACTGACCCGGTGCAGCGGCCCGCAGTCAGCGTTGAGCACCAGCACCGCACTCATTTCGTCACCCCCCGGAAAATCATTTGCGCATTAAGGAATCCACAGGTCAGAGGCGTTCCACCCCGCCCGGATCCGCTGTAGAAAAAGTAGTTCCGCCATCGATTCCCGACAACCGATTAAATGCCGAGCCCACGCCGGATCGCGATCTCCAGCGGTGAATGGGCGCCGTCCGCCCGCTCCAGTTCGCAGGGCTCGGCGAGCAGCAGCGGTGGCTGGGCGAGGAACCGCGGCCGGGTCCCGTGGTGCGGTTGCGCCGCGTGCACCAGGAACGGATGACAGAGGAAGACGTCACCGGGCGACCCGGTGGCGAGAACCACCGGCCGATGGTCCGACGCCGCCTCCACCTCGGGTGACAGGGTCAGTCCACTCGCCCCGGCGGTCCCGTACCCGGCCAGCACTCCCGGCACGTCCAGGTGGGAACCGGCCCGGATCCGGGTCGGGGCGTCGTCCGGCCCCACTTCGCTGAACAGGTACAACATCAGCAGCGCCCGGCCCCGCGAGTACAGGTTCGTGAAAGGCCAGGTCTCCCCCTCCGGCAGGTAGCTCCCCTCGATGTGCCAGCCCGCGTCGTCCGGCTCGTCCGGGTGCGGGAACCGGAGCGGGAAACTGCCCAGGGAGTAGCGCGGCAGCCAACGACCGGGACCGGCGAGCAGGTCGTACGCGTGGTGCAGGAACGGGGAGTTGGGCGCGGCGGCGAACGGGCCCTGCGCCAGGTCGCCCACCCAGTGCACGGGCTCGGTCCAGGTCGCCGGGTCGCCCGGGTCGCAGCCTGTCTCCCGCCACAGCAGCCGGGCACAGTGTTCCGCCACCAGGGGCGCGACGGCCCCCTCCAGTTTCACGAATCCGTCCTCGATGAACCGGGACACCAACAGCTCGTCATCCATGCCGCCATCGTGCGGCGCCCCGCTCACACCCCGCCCGACATCTCCCGCGCCGTTCCGATCACCCACCGCCCTCCACCAGTCCCGCCCAACCACAACTCGCGTGGCGACCTACAGCGCGATTCAAACCCGACGTCACCACACAGAAGCCAGCCACCCACAGCGTGGCGACCTACGGCGCAAACCGAACCCGACATCACCACACGGAAAGCGGTCAACCACGGCGTGGTGACTTACGGCGTGAGGGGGGAGGCGGCATCACCGGGCGGAAGGTGGTCGGCTGCGGATGCCGGCCGAGCCGGGGTGCGGAGCGGAAGTGGGGTGCCCGGGGCGCAGGATCCGCACGGCCAGCAGGAAGGCGGCCACCAGCAGGACCGCGGGCAGCGCGTATCCCCAGCCGATAGCCGCCGTCAGGTCGTCCCGGTGTGCGGTCCGCGCGGCCGGGTCGAGGGCGAGCATCTCGGCCACCCCGCCGCCGGGCATCCGGGCCGCGACCAGTCCGCTCAGGGTGACCGCCACCGCGGCGCCACCGACCGCACCGGCCAGTTGGGAGGAGAGGGCCAGCAGGGTGGTGCCGCGCGGGGTGGCCGCGTCGTCGAGGTCGCGGACGGCGACCGTCATGGTGGGCATGATGGTGGCGCCGGATCCCGCGCTGAGTACCGTCGCCGCCGCCACGATCCAGGGATAGCCGGCGCCGCTCGCGGTGGCCGCCAGGAGCCCGAGCGCACCGGCTGCCGCGACGGCGGTGCCGGTCAGCACGATGCGGCGGGGCGGGATCCGGTCGACCAGCCGGGTGGCGATCTGGGCGACCAGGCCCACGGTGACGGCGGCGGGCAGTCCCAGGACGCCGACCAGGACGGCCGGGTCGCCGTTGACACCTTGGACGTAGAGCGGGAACACGGCCATCTGCCCGAAGTAGCCGGCGACGAAGACGACGAGCACCGCGATCCCGGCCCGGAACGGCGGCTGCCGGAGCAGTCCCGGATCCACCACCGGGTGTGGCACCCTTCGAGCCCGCCGCACAAAAATCGCCAAGATCATCAAACCGGACAGGAAGACCCCGATCGCCGGTACGGAGGGATGGTCCAGCATGGTGCCGCCGAGGACGACGAGCACCGCTCCGCCGGAGAGTTGACCGAGTCCCACCCAGTCGACACCGGGACCGGTTCTGATCGGTTCGGTGTCACCCGGCAGGACGCGGGAACAGACCAGCAGGGCGACCACCCCGAACGGCACGTTGATCAGGAAGATCCAGCGCCAGGAGGCGGCGTCCACCAGCCAGCCGCCGAGCAGCGGCCCCAGCGCGGGCCCGATCAGCAGCGGCAGAACCAGCAGGCTCATCAGCCGGCCGCGTTGGTCACGGGGCGCGGCCCGCAGCCCGATCGCCTGCCCGACCGGGTTGAGCAGGCCGCCGCCGAGCCCCTGCAGGAACCGGAACACGGCCAGCGACACCACGTCCCAGGCCAGCCCGGCCAGTGCCGAGAAGACGGTGAAGGCCAGCAACCCGGCCAGATAGACCCGGCGGGCACCGAACCGGGCCGAGGCCCACCCGGCGAGCGGGATGACCGCGACGATGCCGAGCACGTATCCGGTGGTGACCCACTGGACCGCGGGCAGCGGCGCGGCGAAGCCGGCCACGATCGCCGGTACGGCCACCAGGGTGACCGTGGTGTCGATGACGACCATCAGGCCACCGAGGGCAAGGGACAGTCCGATCCGCCGCACGCTCATGCCGGAAGCCTCGGGGCTGAACGTAAGTTGAAGTCAAGCATCGGAAGGACGCGTGTGATCTCGGCTCTGAACCGGCTCGTCGATCTTGTCGAGGAGGGGCTGCCCGCGGACTTCGACGCCGGGAAGGCGGCCCGGGCGCTCGGTACGACCGAGTACCACCTGCGCCGGATGTTCTCCTCGCTGTCCGGGATGCCGCTGTCGGAGTACGTGCGCCGCCGCCGGATGACCCTAGCCGCCGCCGACGTGATCCGGGGTGAGCGGGATCTGCTGACGGTGGCGGTCCGGTTCGGGTACGGCTCGGCGGAGGCGTTCGGGCGGGCGTTCCGGGCGGTGCACGGCGCCGGTCCGGGTGAGGTGCGCCGGGACGGTGGCCCGCTGCGCAGCCAGCCACGGCTCCGCTTCCATCTGACCGTCGAGGGCAGCGAGCGGATGAACACCCGGATCGTCGATCGTCAGGGGTTCCGGCTGGTCGGGCACGCGGTCCGGGTGCCGCTGGTCCATCGGGGCCTGAATCCGGCCATCCAGCGGCACCTCGCCGGGCTGCCGGCCGGGGAGCACCGGCGGCTGACGGCTCTCGGCGACTCCGAGCCGGGTGGCCTGCTCGCGGTCAGCGACGATCTGGGGCCGGACCGGGCCGAGGGCGACCCGATGACGTACCTGCACGGGGTCGCGATCGCCAGGGGCACGCCACCGCCGGACGGGCTGGACGTGATCGAGGTGCCGCCGGGCCGGTGGGTGGTGGTACGGACCGAGGGCCCGCATCCGGAGACACTGCAGCGGACCTGGGCGGCGACGGCGACCGAGTGGTTCCCGGCCAATCCGTGGCGGCTGCGGCCGGGCCCGGAGATCGTGGCCGTGCTGGAGCGGACCGGCGACTTCACCGTGGCGACCTGTGAGCTGTGGCTACCCGTCGAGCCCGGGTAGCCCGTCGAGCCCGCGTAGTCCGCTGCGGACCGCCCGGGTCAACTGGGCCAGGCCGATCAGCTGGAGGAGCAGCCACACCGCGGCCCCGGCGGTGAGGATCACCGGTCCGAGGACCGCGGCGACGATCAGTGCGGTGACACTCACCGAAACCCGGGTGGGGCGTTCACCGACGGTGACGACGCCGATGTCGGGCAGGCCGGCTGCGGTGGCCCGGGCCCGGACGTACTCGTGCAGCCAGCCGGCCGCCCCGGCGCTCACCACCAGCCAGCCGGGGGCACCGGCCAGCCAGAACGCGGTGAGCCAGGCGGCCTCGCCGAGACGGTCGGCTACCGAGTCGTACACAAAACCGGCCTTGGTGATCTTGCCGGTGAGCACCGCGACGGCACCGTCCAGCCCGTCGGCGGCCGACGCGAGCAGCACCAGGACGGCACCGAGGGCGAAACCGGGCCGGCCGAGCAGCACCGCGAGCGGGACCAGCAAGCAGAGCAGCAGCCCGGCGACGGTCACCGTGAACGGCGTGGCCCCGATCCGGGCCAGGAGACCACCGATCCGGTACGCCCCCCGGATCCAGCCCCGGACCACCGGTGCCGCCCGGCGCGGGTCGAAGCCGCCGTGCAGCCCGGACCACACCTCGGCATAGTCGTCCCAGGTCATGGGCGGCTCAGACGGTGACGGGGGCGAGTTGCTGCCAGACCTCACGGGTCGCGGTGGACCGGTTGAGCGTGATGAAGTGAATGCCCGGCACACCCTCGGCGAGCAGTCGCGCACACATCTCGGCACACGTCTCGACACCGAGGGCCCGGACCGCCTCGTCGTCACCGGCGAGCGCCTCGAACCGGCGCAGCAACGCGGGCGGGAACGGCGCGCCGGAGAGCTGCACCGACCGCTCGATGGTGGCGGTCCGGGTGACCGGCATGACCCCGGGAACGATCGGCGTGTCACAGCCGGCGGCGGCGACCCGGTCCCGCAGGCGCAGGTAGTCGTCGGCGTCGAAGAACATCTGGGTGATCGCGAAGTCGGCCCCGGCCCGGCACTTGCGAACGAAGTTACGAGTGTCGGTCTCCACGTCCGGGGAGCGGGGATGTTTGTACGGGAACGCCGCCACGCCGACACTGAAGTCGCCGGCTTCCCGGATCAACCGGACCAGGTCCTCGGCGTACAGCACCCCGTCGGGATGCCGCACCCACTCGGCCGTGGGATCCCCGGGCGGGTCCCCGCGTACCGCAAGGATGTTGGAGATGCCCGCGCCGGCCAGGCGCCCGATGACGTGGCGCAGCTCGGCGACGGAGTGGTCCACGGCGGTGAGGTGGGCCATCGGGAGCAGGGTGGTCTCGGTGGCGACCCGCTCGGTCACCGCCACGGTGGTGTCCCGGGTGGTGCCGCCGGCCCCGTAGGTGATCGACACGAAGTCCGGCCGCAGCGACTCCAGCTCGCGGATCGCCCGCCAGAGCGCCTGCTCGCCGGCCGGTGTCTTGGGCGGGAAGAACTCGAAGGAGAACGTCGGCGACGCGCCACGGATCAGGTCACCGACCGATGGCGCACCCGGGAGCCGGGAGGGGAGACCGAGGGACACATCGCCACTCTACCGAGCGAGTGATCTGCCCGAACAGGCTCGTGACGGACCAGATAGCGTGATCGGGGTGACGAATTCCCCGCTCGACCGTGCCAACCTGCGGCCGCGTGTAGACAAGGCCCTCTCCGGTTTCCTCGCCACTCAGCGGTCGATCCTTCTGGAGATCGATCCGGCGCTGGCCGAGGTCGCCGACGTGGTGTCGGCGTTCGTGCTGGGCGGCGGCAAGCGGCTGCGTCCGGCGTTCGCCTACTGGGGTTTCCGGGGTGCCGGCGGCGCCGACTCCGACGAGGTGGTGGCCGCGGTCTCGGCGCTGGAGCTGGTGCAGGCGAGCGCGCTGATCCACGACGACCTGATGGACCGGTCGGACACCCGGCGCGGGGAGCTGTCGGTGCACCGGCGGTTCGAGCTGCTGCACCGCACCGAGGGCTGGCGCGGTGGTGGCGGCGCGACCGGGTTCGGGGACTCGGCGGCGGTGCTGCTCGGTGATCTGGCACTGGTCTGGTCGGACGAGCTGCTGCACTCGTCCGGGATGAGCCTGGCCGAGGTGGGCCGGGCCCGGGCGGTGTTCGACCGGATGCGGACCGAGGTGACCGTCGGGCAGTACCTGGACGTGCACACCCAGGCGACCGGCAACACGTCGCTGGAACGGGCCGGGAAGGTGGCCCGGTTCAAGTCGGCGAAGTACACGATCGAGCGCCCGCTGCTGCTGGGCGCGGCGCTGGCCGGGGCCGGCCCGGAGGTGTTCGCGTCGTACGCGGCGTTCGGCCTGCCGCTCGGTGAGGCCTTCCAGACCCGGGACGACGTGCTCGGGGTCTTCGGTGATCCGGCACAGACCGGCAAACCGGCCGGTGACGACCTGCGGGAGGGCAAGCGCACCTATCTGGTGGCGTCGGCGTTCGAGCGCCTGGACGATGCCGGCCGGGCCGAGCTGGACGCGGCGCTGGGTTCGCCGGAACTGGACGACGCTGGGGTGGAGCGGATGCGGGCGGTGATCCGCGAGTCCGGGGCGCTGGCCGCGACCGAGCACCGGATCGACACGCTGACCACCGAGGCGCTGACCGCGCTGGCCGGTGCCACGATCGAGGACGAGGCCCGCGAGGTGCTGCGGGAGCTGGCTGATGCGGCCACCCGCCGCTCGGTCTGAGGACCGGCGATCGGGTGGCCGCGGCGAAACCTAGAAGCCGAGTGCCTGCGCCCGGCGCTTGACCTCACGCGCCCGGTCACCGCCGAGGGCGATAGCGGCGTTGCCATCGAGGGTCTCGTCGGGTTCGTACAGCCACCCGACGACCTCTTCGTCGTTGTACCCGGCGTCATGAAGCACGGTGAGGACGCCGGGTAGGTGCTTGAGCACTGTCGGGTTGGCCAGGAGTTCGGCGGGCACCACGCGGATGCCGTCCCGGCGAACCGCCAGCAGCGCGCGCTCTCGGATCAACTGGTGCACCTTGCTGATCGGCACACCGAGCTTTTCGGACACGTCCGGCAGGGTGATCCAGCCTGCCGGGCCGGGGATTACGGGATCGGTCACCGGTACAGCGTGCCAGACCAGAACGGAGAGCCGTTGATGAGCCTGTGGGACCGGGCCGGTAACCCGTCCGTGGAGCCGGACGTCACATCCACAGGGATGAACACGTTCCCCGGTTCGTTGTTCGAGTCGCCTGTCGCGCCGGTGCAGGCGGAGGCCCGGCCGCCGCGGCGATTTGTCGCGATCAGCGCATTCTGCGCACTCGCCGCCGGCGGGACGGCCGGTGCGTACCTGCTCGCCACGACGGTCCTCGCGGGCCGGATGACCGATCCCCCGCCGGTGGTGTCGGTGGCCGCCGCACCGCCCGCCGCACCGCCCGCCGAACCGGCTGCCGCACCGCCCGCCGAACCGGTCGTCGAGGCGACCGTCCGGAACCCCCGCGAGGACACCGGAATGGGCCCGGTCCCGCAGCGGCGGCACACCGTCCGGGCACCCGCCCCGGAGACACCACAACCGGCTCCCAGCAGCGAAAAACCCCGAGAAGAGACAACCAGGGACGACTGGGGTACGACGGACGGGGCGTCCCCGTGGCCGGAGTCCTCCGATTGCGACTGCGCCCCACCACCGCCGGTCCCGACTCCGACCGACCCGTCACCGTCACCCTCGCCGTCACTCCCGGCCTCCGCCTCCGCCTCGGCCGAGCCGCCCGCACCGGCGGCCTCCGGTGACGGCGACCCCGCCAACCACCCATCCACGGTAAAGCCGGAATTTTCCGGTATGTGAATGACTTCCACGTCAATCAGTGCAGGTCACCAGCGTTTCGGGTACCCGTTTGGACTCAGCTGTGACATCCTTGGCCACCCTCACGGGAAAGACACATACACTTCACGCCGATGGACACCACAGTCGCCGATACGTTGATCGGCACAACGATTGACGGGCGCTACCGGATCACCGGTCGCGTCGCCCGTGGTGGCATGGCGACCGTGTACCGGGCCACCGACGAGCGACTTGAGCGCACCGTCGCGCTGAAGATCATTCACCCGGCGCAGGCAACGAACGTCCACTTCGTCGACCGATTCACCGACGAGGCCAAGACGATCGCCCGCCTGGCGCACCCGAACGTCGTAGCGGTCTACGACCAGGGCCGCCATCAGGGTCTGCCCTATCTGGTGATGGAGTTCGTGCAGGGCCGGACCCTGCGCGAGCTGCTCAGCCAGCGGACCAGGCTGAGCCCGGTCGAGACCCTGGCGATCATGGAGCAGATGCTCGCCGCGATCGCCGCCGCCCACCGCGCCGGCCTGGTGCACCGCGACGTCAAGCCGGAGAACGTGCTCGTCGCCGAGGCGCCCAGCGGCGGTTCCGCGGACCTGGTCGACGCGGTGGTCAAGGTCGCCGACTTCGGGCTGGCCCGGGCCATCGAGGCGAGCACCGTCGACGACACCGGCCAGCTGATGGCGACGGTGGCGTACGTGGCGCCCGAACTGGTACAGACCGGTCAGGCCGACGCCCGCACCGACGTCTACTCGGCCGGCATCGTGCTGTTCGAGATGCTGACCGGACGGGTGCCGTACGACGGCAACGAACCCATCGAGGTGGCCTGGCAGCACGTCGACAACGACGTACCGCCGCCGTCCCGTTTCACCCCCGGCACTCCCCCGGTGATGGACGCCCTCGTCGCCCGCGCCACCCGCCGCGACCCGTCGGCCCGGCCGACGGATGCCGGCGGTCTGCTGTCCGAGGTGCAGAGCGCCCGTGACGGGCTCGGAGTCACCCACGTGGAGACCGCCCTGCTCCGTCAGGTCCCGCCCGGCCCGCGCAGCGCCGACGCCACCCGGCTGGTGCCCGCCGTGCCCTCGGCGGACGCCACCGCTCTGGTGCCGCCGGTCCCGGCCGGCAACGCCTACCAGGCGGGCACCGCCTACCAGGCCTCCCACCGCCCCAACTGGGCCCGCCTCCCGGAGCAGGGCGGCCGGCCCGCCACCGCACCGCACCGGCGGGCCGCGGCACCGCCCGGCGGCATGTCCGGCTTCTTCGAGGACCGCCGCCGGACGATGCTCACCGCACTCGTCGCCCTGATGGCGGTGGTCATCCTGGGCAGCACCTGGTGGGTGACGCTGGGCCGCTACACCGAGACGCCCTCGGTGCTCACCATGAGTGAGGACGTCGCGACCTCGGTCGCCGAGAAGCAGGGATTCACCATCGTCGTCGGCGACGGCGTCTACAGCGACTCGGTCCCCAAGGGCTCGGTGGTGACCCAGAACCCGGCGGACGGCGCGAAGATCGTCAAGGGCACCTTCATCACGATCAACCTGTCCCTCGGTCCCGAGGTGCACGCGGTGCCCGAGATGGAGGGCCAGGAGCTGGCCTACGCGAAAGCCACCCTGGAAGGCCTGGGCCTGAAGGTCAAACAGGGCAAGGCCGTCTTCAGCGACACCGCCGCCGAGGGCCTCGTGGTCTCCCTCGACCCGAAACCGGGCACCGAACTGAAACCCGGCGAGACGGTCACCCTGGTGCTGAGCAAGGGCAAGCCGCCGATCACCGTGCCCGACGTGGTCGGAAAGAACGTCAACGAGGCGCGGCAGATCCTCAACCAGGCGGGTCTCACCTCCGCCGAGCAGTACGAGGACAGCGACAAGCCGGCCGACGAGGTCCTCGGTCAGACGCCGAAAGCGGGCACCGGCGCGGAGAAGAGCACCCAGATCACCCTCCGGGTGAGCAAGGGACCGCAGCAGCTCACCGTGCCCGACGTGACCAACCAGCGGTGCCAGGACGCGGCACAGCAGCTCCAGCAGCAGGGATTCCAGGTGCAGTTGAACGGTGACCAGAACGCGACGGCACGCCAGATGAACCCCGGGCCCGGCTCGCAGGTTCCCCCGGGCAGCACCGTCCAGCTGGTCTGCTTCCTGTGACAGCGCACCGGATCGGCTCGCACACCAAGACGTCGGGAGGGCTGGCCAAGGCGGCCCTCCCCTACGTCGACGCCGCGGGTTCGGAGACACTGCAGGTGTACGTCTCCAACTCCCGTGGCTGGGCCCTGCCCGCCGGCGACCCGAAACAGGACGCCCTGTTCCGGGACGGCATCGGCGAACGCGACGTGCCCGCGTACATCCACGCCTCTCTGCTCGTCAACCTCGGCTCGCCGACCGCACTGACCGTCGAGCGCTCCCTCGCCACCCTGGAACACGCTCTGCTCCGCGGTAAGGCGATCGGTGCGACGGCGGTCGTCTACCACGCCGGCAGCTCGGTCGACGAGGAGCACGCCGAGAAGGCCATGCACCAGTTGCACGAACAACTGCTGCCACTACTCGACCGGGCCGCCGCCGACGGTCTGCCCCGCCTGCTGGTCGAACCGAGCGCCGGCGGCGGGCGCAGCCTGGCGTCCAAGGTGCAGGACCTGACCGCCTACCTGGCCGCTGTCGAGGAGCACCCGTGGCTGGGCGTCTGCTTCGACACCTGCCACGCCTGGGCGGCCGGGCACGACCTGGCCACCCCCGGCGGCATGACGGCCACGCTGGACGCGCTCGTCGACGCCACCGGGCCGGGGCGGCTCCAGCTGATCCACGCCAACGACTCCAAGGACGAGTGCGGCTCGACCCGCGACCGGCACGAGACGATCGGGGCGGGCCGGATCGGTACGGCGCCGTTCGCCGAGTTGTTCACCCATCCGGCGGCTGCCGGGGTGCCGATCATCGTGGAGACCCCGTCGGTCGAGCACGAGGGGCATGCCGCGGACATCGCCCTGCTCAAGGGGTTGCGAGAAGCTCGATGAGACGGGCGGCCGGCCCTTCGGCGCCGACCGCCCGCAGCATCTCCACCCGGTGCATCAGCCGGCCCGCCTGAATACCCCGGTGGGCCACCCCCGCGGGTAGCAGGGCCAGGCCGTGCCCCGCGTCGACCAGCCCGGCCAGCACCGTCACGTCGGTGCCGTCGTACCGCAACCCGGACCGCAGCCCGTCGACCGGCAGCCGGGACAGCGGAGTCACCGCGGGCGCGTCGATCCAGTAGGCGTCGGCCAGATCCGCCAGCTCCACGCTCGGCCGCCCGAGCAGCGGATGCCCGGCCGGAACCGCCACCACCGCGCCGTCCTCGGCCACCCCGACCGCGCCAGCCTCCGGAAGCGGCAGCGGATCACTCGGCGCGGCGAACCCGTCGACGAGCCCGATGTCGATCTCACCGGTGGCGGCCGCGGTGACGATCCGGTCCCGGCCGGCGACCAGGACCCGGGTGGTCAGCCGGTCCGTCTCGGTACGGATCGCGGTCAGTGCCGTCGCGATCCGCGGCGACCAGGCGAGCGGGGTCAGCCCGACGATCAGGCGGCCGGGTGGGATGACCGCCCGGGTCACGTCGGCGCGTGCCGCCGCGAGGCGGGCCAGCAACAGGGTGGCGTGCCGGTGCAGGCGCTCCCCCGCCGGAGTGAGGCCGACCGGACGCCTGGTCAATAGCGGGGTGCCAAGGTCTGACTCCAGCGCGGCGATCTGCTGGGAGACCGCCGACTGGGTGAATCTGAGCCGCTGGGCGGCCTCGGAGAAGGAGCCGGTTTCAGCGACGGCCACGAATGTACGGAGCAGGTGCGAATCCACATCAGTAATGCTAATCCTGAGAGTAGCAATCATCGTTGGACGCGATGTCGGTCGCGCGGAAGAGTAGATCCCATGAAAAGGATCGCCCTCGTCGGAGACCGGTCACCGGCCGTCCGAGCTCATACCCGCATTCCCCTGGTTCTCGACGCCCTCCGCGAGGAGGCTGACCTCGACGTCTACTGGATCCCCACGCCGGCCGCGCGGGACCCTGCAGCCCTTCGCGGCTTCGACGGCATCTGGCTGGTGCCCGGCAGCCCCTATCACAGCGCCGAGGGCGGGATCGTCGCCGCGCAGATCGCCCGCACCGAGGGCATCCCGTTCCTGGGCACGTGCGGCGGTTTCCAGCACGCGATGCTGGAGTTCGCCCGCAACGTGTGCGGCTTCACCGACGCGGCCCACGCGGAGTATGAAGCCGACACCCCCTCGTCGAGCGGCGACCTGATCGTCGCGCTGTCCTGCTCCCTGGTGGGCCACGAGGCAGCCGTCGACCTGACATTCGGATCGCTGATCGAGCGCCTGCTGGGCCTGTCCCGCACGGTCGAGCGCTACCACTGCTCCTACGGCCTGTGCGAGTCCCACCTGGACCTGCTCACCGCCCACGGCATGCGCTTCACCGGCCGAGACGAGTCCGGCGCCGTCCGAGCCGCCGAGCTGCCCGACCACCCGTTCTACTTGGCCACCCTCTTCCAGCCCGAACTAGCCGGCGACGGCACCGACCCGCACCCCATCATCAGAGGCTTCGTCCACGCCGCCCTCGACCGAAAACCCGCCGAATTCTGAGGAAGCTCCCACCTCACCACATCATGACCCACGATCCGCCGCCCGAAGGCCTCCGGAAATCCAGGAACGTTCACCTGTCAACAGAATCTCTTGATTGTCACGCATGTGACCATCAAAAAAGCACTACATCCCAGCGGGAAGACCCATTGCATTTCCAAGAACTTGATCGCCTAGAACTCACTGAGGTGATCTCAGCAAGGAAGGGTCTTCTAATCTGATCGACACTCTCATACCCGGCCAGGATTAGCGGCGCCGGATATGAGCGTGGAGCCATCGGTATACATTTCCTCACGACAAGATCGGTTATCGCGATGCCCAGGAACCTCGTGCGTCACCTTGCCACGCAATGCCGCCCATTTGGGGAGTCGTCACCGAACACGTGCGCCGGCCTGCCACCACCAGGCTCTGATGTGCTGGCCTGATTCCGTAAGGTCGAGGACATCACGCTAATCGGCACAGTTTTCGAGAATCTCCCGGGCTATTGCCGACCGCTACATCACCGAGGGCATCGCGGTCTGGCCGGCGCAGCAACCCGACCTTCACGACGCCCTCCAGCGAGCCGCCGCCGACATTTCGGCTTTTCGTCATTCTCGACGAAAATTCTTCGCCAGCGACCGCTCACCGAGACCACCAGCACCAAAAGGTAAAACCATCAACGCCGACCAGAAGTATCAGGTCACGGCATCAAAATCCCGGCCCGGCAACCCGCCGTCGGCGAACCCATAGCGGCCACCAACCGCCTACCATGCGGCCTACGCCGAAAAGGCAAACGAGGCCTCGCCGCCCTGACACGGTAGGGAACCCGCGGCACAACACGGCCAGCCCTCGCAGAATCGCCGACATCGTCGCCGCAGCCCTCAACCTCACCCCATAGAGCAGGCCGGGAAGACCCAGGACGGTTAACCAGGAGGCCGGAAGGTCAGGGGTCAGGGGTCAGGGGTCAGGGGTCAGGGGTCAGGCTAGGAGGTCGCTCAGGACTTCGATGGCCTGGTCCATGGCCTCGTCGTCCAGGTCCAGGTGGGTTACCAGACGGGCTGTGGTGGGGAGCATGGCTGCTATCAGGACGCCTCGTTCGGCGGCTCGGGCTGCCAGGGTGGGGGCGTCCAGGTCGTGTTTGGACAGGTCCAGCGGGACCAGGTTGGTGCGGACGCGTTCCGGGTCGATCACGCCGTAGGGGGCCAGGGCCTCGGCGATGATCCGGGCGCGCTCGTGGTCCTCGGTCAGACGCTGGAGCTGGTTGTCCAAGGCGTAGCGGCCGGCCGCGGCCAGGATCCCCACCTGTCGCAGGCCGCCGCCCAGGCGTTTGCGGATCACCCGGGCTCGAGTGATCCTCTCGCGGCTGCCGATGATCAGGGAGCCGACGGGGGCGCCCAGGCCTTTGGAGAGGCAGACCGACAGGGTGTCGAAGAGGGCGCCGTACTCGGCGAGGGTCACCCCGTCGGCGATGTGTGCGTGCCAGATCCGGGCGCCGTCGCAGTGCAGGGCCACGCCCTGTTTGTCGGCGACGGCCCGCAGGTGCTGGATCGTCGCCAGCGGCACGACTCCGCCACCGCCGAGGTTGTGGGTCTGCTCGACGGCGATCGCCGCGGTCGGCACCGAGGGGTAACCGGCCGGGCGGATCATCCCGGCGATCAACTCGACGTCGAGAGCTGCGCCGTCGGGCTGCCAGGTGCGGGTGGAGATGCCACCGAGCATCGCGGCGGCACCCACCTCGTAGGTGACGACGTGAGCGTCCGCCCCGGCGAGCAGCTCGCCGCCGGGCGGGACGACGAGTTGCAGCGCGATCTGGTTGGCCATCGTGCCGGACGGGGCGAAGAGTGCCGCCTCGTGGCCGAACAGGTCCGCCACGTGGGCTTCGAGGGCGTTGACTGTCGGGTCGTCGCCGAAGACGTCGTCACCGACTGCCGCTTTCGCCATCGCCTCCCGCATCCCGGGGGTCGGCCGGGTGACGGTGTCCGACCGCAGGTCAGCCACGAAGCATCTCCGCGACCAGGAAGGCCAGTTCCAGGCTCTGCTGGGTGTTCAGGCGCGGGTCGCAGGCGGTTTCGTACCGGCCCGGCAGGTCGAGGTCCTCGATGCCCTGGGCACCGCCGAGGCACTCGGTGACGTCCTCACCGGTCAGTTCGACGTGGATGCCGCCGGGGTGGGTGCCGAGACCGCGGTGCACCTCGAAGTAGCCGAGCACCTCGTCGACGACCCGGTCGAAGTGGCGGGTCTTGTACCCGTTCGACGACTCGTGGGTGTTGCCGTGCATCGGGTCGCACTGCCAGACGACCTTGGCGCCGCTGGCGTGCACCTTCTCCACGATCGACGGCAGGACGTCGCGGACCTTGCCGTTGCCCATCCGGCTGATCAGGGTGAGCCGGCCCGGGATGTTCTCCGGGTTCAGTTTCTCGCACAGCTCGATCGCGGTCTCCGGCGACGTCCCCGGGCCGATCTTGACGCCGATCGGGTTGGCGATCCGGCTGATGAAGTCGATGTGTGCGTGGTCGAGCTGGCGGGTGCGCTCGCCGATCCACAGGAAGTGGCCGCTCAGCCCGTAGGCGCGACCGTCGGAGACCCGGGTGAGTGCCCGGTCGTACTCCAAAGCCAATGCCTCGTGCGAGCAGTAGAGGCTGACAGTCCGCAGCGCCTCACTGTCGGTCATGCCGCAGGCACGGATGAAGTCGAGCGCCCGGTCGATCTCACGGGCGATCGCTTCATACCGCTCGCCGGCCGGGGAGGCGCGGACGAAGTCCTTGTTCCAGTCGTGCAGCCCGTGCAGGTCGGCAAGACCACCCGAAAGATACGCCCGGAGCATGTTCATGGCGGCTGCCGAGTTGGCGTACGCCCGGATCATCCGCTGCGGATCGGCGATCCGGGCGGTCGCGTCGGCGTCCAGCGAGTTGATCAGGTCGCCGCGGTAGGCGGGCAGGCCGAGCGAGTCGGTCGCCGAGGAGCGGGGCTTGGTGTACTGCCCGGCGACGCGGGCCACCTTCACCACCGGCATCGATGCGCCGTAGGTGAGCACGACCGCCATCTGGAGCAGGGTGCGCGCGTTGGCCAGCAGGTGACTCTCGGTGTTGTCGGCGAAGGTCTCGGCGCAGTCACCGCCCTGGAGCAGGAACGCCCGGCCCTCGCAGACCTCGGCGAGCCGGTGCCGGAGCTGGTCGACCTCGTAGGGCGCGACGATCGACGGCACGTTGTCGAGAACCTTGCAGACCTCGGCGACCTCGGCCATGTCCGGCCAGGGTGGCATCTGCACACGCGGCAGGCCGCGCCAGTGGTCGAGACCCAGAGCCTCGTCCTCGGCGGAGTCCGTCGACGGGCGGGAGGTCTGCAGAGCCGGGTTGTTCACCCCGGGATGACTGAGCTGATGCCACTCTCGGCGCATACCGGAAAGCCTACGGAAGAGGGGCACCCGCCTTGCGGCCGGTGCCCCTCTTCTCACGTGGTGACTACAGGTTGCCCTTGATGGCGGTGATCAGTTCACCGTTGGTGGTGTCACCGGACAGTTCCCAGAAGAACGCGCCGCCGAGACCCTGGTTCTTGGCGTACGTCATCTTGCCCGCGATGGTGGCCGGGGTGTCGTAGCTCCACCAGTTGTTGCCGCAGTACGCGTAGGCGGTTCCGCCGACCGTACCGGTGGCCGGGCACTTGGTCTTGAGGACCTTGTAGTCCTCGATGCCGGGCTCGTAGGTGCCGGTGGCTGCGCCGCTCGCGCTGCCACCCGGGGCGGCCTGGTTGACGCCGGTCCAGCCGCGGCCGTAGAAGCCGATGCCGAGCAGGATCTTGCTGGCCGGAACACCCTTGCTCTTGAGCTTCTGCACGGCGGCGTCGGAGTTGAAGCCGGCCTGCGGGATGCCCGTGTAGGAGTTGAGCGGCGAGTGCGGGGCGGTCGGGCCCTGCGGGGCGAAGGCGCCGAAGTAGTCGTAGGTCATCGGGAAGACCTTGTCGAGCTTCGCGATGCCGGTGGCGTAGTCGGCCACGTCGATCTTGCCGCCGTTGCTGCCGTCGGCGGTGATCGCCGAGGTGATCAGGTTGTTGCTGCCGAACCGGGTGCGCAGCGCCGAGATGACGTTGGCGTACGCGGCCGGGCCGCTGGCGTCACAGGTGAGGCCGCAGGCGTTCGGGTACTCCCAGTCGATGTCGATGCCGTCGAAGACGTCCGCCCAGCGCGGGTCCTCGACCAGGTTGTAGCAGCTCTCCGCGAAGGCGGTGGGGTTCTGCGCGGCCTGGGTGAAGCCACCGGACCAGGTCCAGCCGCCGACCGAGTAGATCACCTTGAGGTGCGGGTACTTCTTCTTCAGCTTGCGGAGCTGGTTGAACGAGCCGCGCAACGGCTGGTCCCAGCTGTCCGCGACGCCGTCGACGCTCTCCGCGGCGGTGTACGCCTTCTCGTAGTCGGCGTAGGAGTCACCGATGCTGCACCGGCCGCCGGTGGTGTTGGCGAACGCGTACAGGATGTGGGTCAGTTTGGACGCCGAGCCCGAGGTGTCGATGTTCTTCGCGTGGTAGTTGCGGGCGTAGACGCCCCACTCGGCGAAGTAGCCGACGACCCACTTGCCGCCGGTGGTGGGCGGGGTGGTGGGCGGTGTCGTCGGGGGCGTGGTGGGCGGGGTGGTCGGGTCGGTGCCACCACCGCAGACGCCGTTGTCGATCCAGACGGCCCACTCGGTGCTGTTGGTGGCCGGTGACTCGTTCTGGGTCCACCACTTGGCGGTGTAGTTGTGGCCGTTCTGGGAGGCGACGTTGTCCTTGACGTAGACGGCGGCGGCGCTCCATGCGGGGGCGCAGGCGGCAGCCGCGGACGCCGACATGGCCGGAACGGCGAGGCCGCCCGCGATCATGACGGTGCCGACGAACAGCGCCCGGCGGGCGGTTTTCTGCACGGGGATGTCTCCTCAACCGTTAGGAAACTTTCCAAAGAGAGAGATGCAGAGACCGTAGTCACATCGATTAACAACAGTCAAGCGACGTGACCAGCTTTAACAATTGACGAGAGCGCTCGACAGGGTGCAATGGGCCAGACACACCCAGTAGTCTTCCGTCATGACCATCTTCGACGTCAGCATTGGCGCCCTCACCGGTGGCGCGACCGAATTGGACCGTTACCGCGGATCGGTCGTGCTGGTGGTCAATGTGGCCTCACGCTGCGGCCTGACCCCGCAGTACGCCGAGCTGCAGAATCTCTGGGAACGGCACCGTGATCGCGGGTTCGTCGTCCTCGGAGTCCCGTGCAACCAGTTCGGGGATCAGGAGCCCGGCACCGCCGCTGAGATCCAGGACTTCTGCCGCACCAACTACGGTGTCACCTTCCCGGTGACCGAGAAGGTGGACGTCAACGGACCGGACCGGCACCCCCTCTACCGGGAGCTGGTCGGCGACGGCGACGACATCCAGTGGAACTTCGAGAAGTTCGTGGTCGCCCCGGACGGCACCGTCGCCGCCCGCTTCGGCCCCGGCACCGCACCGGACGACGGCGACCTGCTCGCGACGATCGAGAAGCTGCTGCCGCACCAATGAGCGAGCTTGCGAGCGAATCATCAGGCGCAGTGAAGCACTCATCGGGCCGCCGGAGCGAAGCGGAGGTGGCCCGATGAACGAGCTTGCGAGCGAATCATCAGACCATCGGAGTGAAGCGGGGGTGGCCCGATGAGCATCCACGTCATCGGCGTCGACGCGTACGCCCTCGGCTGGGTCGGCGTCGAACTGCGCGACGGCGCCTTCGGGCGGGCGGTCCTCGCGGCCACCCTCTACGAGATCGTGGCCGGCAGCTCCGGCGCCGCGGTCATCGGCGTCGACATCCCCCTCGGCATGCTCCCCGACCGCTGGCGTGCCGCCGACACCCTCGCCGCCGACCAGCTCGGCCCGCGCCGGGGCAGTGTCTTCCGGGTCCCACCCCGGCCCGTCTGGCAGGAGACCGACTTCGCCTCCGCCAACCGGCTCTGCCGCGAACTGACCGGCGCCGGGCTCAGCCGGCAGTCGTGGGCGCTGCGCCCCAAACTGCTGGAGGCGAACGCCATCTGGGAACGGCATCCCGGCCTGCTCTTCGAGGCCCATCCCGAGCTGTCGTTCCGCACCATGGCCGGCGAGCCACTGCCGCACGCGAAGAAGACGTGGAGTGGCCAGGCCCGCCGTCGCGAGCTGCTGGCCCGCAACGGCATCGTGCTCCCGGACCGGCTGGGCCCGGCCGGTCAGGCGCCACCCGACGACATCCTGGACGCGGCGGCGGTCGCCTGGACCGCCCACCGGGTCGCCACCGGCACCGCACTGAGCCACCCGAGCCCACCCGAGGAGGACGGGGCCAGCCGGATAGCGATCTGGTATTAGGACGCCGCGATCTCCTGGGCCCGGTCCCGAGCCGCGGACAGCGCGTCCAGGAACGCGGTCCGCAGGCCGTTGCGCTCCAACTCGCGCAGAGCCGCGGCAGTGGTGCCGGCCGGGGAGGTGACCGCCTCGCGCAGCAGCGCCGGGTGGTCACCGGAGTCACGGAGCATCACCGCGGAACCCAGTGCCGTCTGCACGGCCAGTTCGTGGGCGGTGGCGCGGGGCAGGCCGAGCAGTACTCCGGCTTCGATCATGGCTTCCACCACCAGGTACAGGTAGGCCGGTCCGGAGCCGGACACCGCGGTGACGGCGTCCTGCTGGTACTCGGGTACCCGTACCGTCGCGCCCAGGGGTTGGAAGAGCTCCTCGGCGATCGCCACGTGCTCGTCGCCGGCGTGCTCACCCGGGGAGATGGCGCTCATCGCGTGACCGACCATCGCCGGGGTGTTGGTCATCACCCGGATCACCGGGGTGCCGGCCGGCAGCCGGGCGGCGAAGAACGAGGTGGGCAGGCCGGCGCAGAGCGACACGACCAGCGTGCCGGGGGTGACGGCGGCGCTGATCTCGTCGAGGACCCTGCCGGCGTCCTGCGGTTTGACGCCGATGGCCAGGACGTCGGCCCGGGCGGCTGCTTCGGCGTTGCTCACCACTGTCACGCCGTGGCGTTCGGTCAGTTCGGCGGCGCGGGCGGGACGGCGGGCGGTCGCGAGCACCCGCTCGGCGGCGTGTCCGGAACGGATCAGGCCGGCGAGGACGAGTCCGCCCATCTTGCCGGCCCCGAGGATCGCGATGGTGCGCTCGGACAAAACAGACTCCTTAGAGACTTCAGCAAAGGCGGGCCGGAGACGGGAACGGCAGAAGGCGCCGGACCCCGCGTACGGGAACCGGCGCCTTCGACGTTAGAACGATCAGCTACCGAAGAAGACCTCAGCCTCTTCGTACCGCTCGATCGGAACGGTCTTCAGCTCGCCGGTGCCCTCGATCAGCGGGATCCGGACCACGTCGGTGCCCTTCAGGGCCACCATCTTGCCGAAGTCGCCCTCGTGGACGGCGTCGATGGCCTGCAGGCCGAAGCGGGTGGAGAGGACCCGGTCGAACGCGGTGGGGGTGCCACCACGCTGGATGTGACCGAGGACGACCGTGCGGGCCTCCTTGCCGGTCTTCTCCTCGAGCTGCTCGGCGAGCCACTGGCCGATGCCGCCGAGGCGGACGTGACCGAAGCTGTCCAGCTCCTGGTTGTGCAGCACCATCTGGCCGTCGAGCGGCTGGGCGCCCTCGGCGACGACGACGATCGGCGCGTACTCGACCTGGAACCGCTTGGTCACGTAGGTCGCGACCTGCTCGACGTCGAACTGGCGCTCGGGCAGCAGGATGACGTTGGCGCCACCGGCGAGGCCGGCGTGCAGCGCGATCCAGCCGGCGTGCCGGCCCATGACCTCGACGACGAGGGTGCGGTGGTGCGACTCGGCGGTGGTGTGCAGCCGGTCGATGGCCTCCATCGCGATGTTGACCGCGGTGTCGAAGCCGAAGGTGTAGTCGGTGCCGTTGAGGTCGTTGTCGATCGTCTTCGGCACGCCGACGACGTTGACGCCCAGCTCGGAGAGCTTGGTGGCGACACCGAGGGTGTCCTCACCGCCGATCGCGACGAGCGCGTCCACGCCCTGCTCGGCCAGGTTGGCCTTGATCTTCTCGACGCCGCCCTCGATCTTGAACGGGTTGGTGCGCGAGGAGCCGAGGATGGTGCCACCACGCGGCAGGATGCCGCGGACCTCGGCGATGCCGAGCGGCTTGGTCAGACCCTCCAGCGGGCCCTTCCAACCGTCGCGGAAGCCGACGAACTCGTGACCGTAAGCGGACACACCCTTACGGACCACGGCACGGATGACCGCGTTGAGACCGGGGCAGTCGCCGCCACCGGTGAGCACGCCGATACGCATTTTTGTTCCCCCTGGATCGGGTAGCGAGATGCGGATAGCCCGTCAGGCCCCAGGTTGACGATCTTCGTCGGCTGCGTTGCCGGGGCCCGGGGCGGGCCGCCACCGAACTGTAGCCGCCGCCCCGAACCAGCTGTTACGCGGCCCACTAAAGCCTGACGGTTTCGTTCTCGCCAGCGTCCGGCGTCTTTCCGGTAACGGCGGCCTTGGCGTACCCCAGCAGGGTGACCACCTTCGAGCTGTGCGCCGCCTCCCAGTACTCGGCGGTGTCCGCGTCCACCTTGACCAGGGTCAGGTTCGGAGTCTCCAGGCCGTCCGGGAACCACGCCTTGAGGAACGGGTTCCACAGTTCCTCGGCCCGGGCCCGGTCGTCGACCCGGGCGGCCGCGCCGGAGAGGGAGATCCAGTTGTGGTGCTTCGAGTCGCTGAACGCGACGTTGACCTGCGGGTGCCTGGTGATCTGCTGGACCAGGTCGGAGTCCGAGTACGTGAAGAACCACAGGTCGCCGTCGAACTCCACGTCCTGCACCGCCATCGGCCGGCTCACGTGTTTACCGTCCTCGGTCATGGTGGTCAGCATCGCGATCTTCGCGTCGGCCACCATCGCCTTCACCTTGTCGCGTTGTTCCTGCTCGGTTGTCGTCATATCCCATCGACTGCCCCCGGCGCACCGCCTCAAACCAGGGGCCGGAGCAGCGCCTCGATCGCCCCGAGCACCTCGGCGTCCCGCCCCAGCGCGGCCGGGACCACGGTGAGCGCCGCCGCCGCTGCCGGTGAACAGTGCCGGAGCAGGGCCTCCCGGATGCCGTCGACCACGAACGGCCCCGGTTCGGTGAACCTGCCGCCGACCACCACCACCGCCGGGTTGAAGACGGTGACCAGTGGGGTGACGGTCCGCCCGATCAGCCGGCCGGCGTCGAGCAGGGCCCTCTGGACCGGCCGGTCGCCTGAGGTGGCGAGGGTGAGCAGGCGTTCCTCGGTGGGCGGGCCGTCTCCGGCACCGCGGTCGTACAGGGCGGCGAAGTAGGCCGGCGACAGGAACGGGGTCAGGCAGCCGCGGCGCCCGCAGGCGCAGAACGGGCCCACCTCCCGGACGGTGAGGTGGCCGACCTCGCCCGCGTATCCGATGGCGCCGGGGTACATCCGGCCGCCGGTCACCAGCCCGGCCCCGGCGTACTGGTCGGCGCTCAGGTAGAGCACGTCGCGAGCACCCTGGGCGGCACCGCGCCGGGTCTCGGCCAGGGCCGCCAGCTGACCGTTGTTGATCACTCGGACCGGGCGGCCGAGCACCGCCGCCATGTCGTCTCCCGGGGAGAAGCCGGAGAACATGGTGAGGACGCTGCGCTCGCCGAACTGGCCGCTGACCGGGTGGACCGGCGCCGGCACACTCGCCGCGAACCGGGTGTCCGGGCCGATCCGGTCGCCGTGCTCCCGCAGCACGTCGCGGGCGAACTCGGCGGCGGAGCGCAGCAGCGGCCGGGAATCACTGGACAGTTCCGCGGGCAGGAAACCGGAATACCGGATCTGTCCGGCGCCATCGGCTGCTGCCACCCGCACCCCGAACGCCCCGATCTCGATGCCGACCAGCAGCACCGACGGCGTGACCAGGCGGAAGTAGGGCGACGGCCGGCCGGGCCGGACCTCGACCGGGGCACACCGCTCCGCTACCCCGTCCCGGACCAGCCCGGCGAGCAGCTCGGCGACGGCCGGCCGCGGCAGCCGGGTCACCTTCACCAGGTCACTGCGAGCGGCCGGACCACGCCCCCGGAGCGCCTCGACGATGATCTCCCGGCGCGCGGCCCGCTCTTTCTCCGCGGGCGAAACAGGCGAGGCCGACGAGGCAGGCGGGACCGGCGGCGCAGGTGAGGTGGATGCGGCAGACGGGGCCGCTTCCGGTGGTGCGAGGGCCGAGGTGGAGGAGATCAAGGACCGGGCTTGCGTACGGCTACCGCGGCCGCCCGGAGTGGCCCGCAATCCGGCGAACAGCGCCCCCAGGAGTCCCGCCCGCGCCCCCAGCGTCCCCACCCGGATCCCGGTGGTGGCGGCGACCTCGGGTTGGGCGTACCGATGCACCGTCTCCCGCACCGCGGTGACGATCGGCCCGTCCTCCTCGACGAGGGGCCCGTCGAGCACCACCAGCGCGGGGTTGACGGTGTTGGCGAGATCGGCGACGACCCGCCCGATCATGTGCCCGGCGTCGGCGAGGACCCGTTCGGCGGCGGCGTCGTGCCGGGCGAGTGCGACGGCCCGGGCGGCGGTGATCGGGGGCTGTCCGGAGCCGGCGGCCCCGCCGTAGGGCGTACCGACGGCGGCGAGGATGGCCGGGGTGGAGGCGATGGTCTCCAGGCAGCCGCGGTGGCCGCAGCGGCAGAACGGCCCGATCTCGTCCATCTGCACGTGCCCGATCTGCCCGGCGGCGCCGCTGGCCCCGTGGTGCAGGACGCCGCCGAGGAGCAGGCCGCATTCGATGCCGGTACCGATCCGCAGGTAGCAGACGTCCTGCTGGCCTGCGGCGACTCCGTACCCGACTTCGCCGAGAAGGCTCAGTTCGGCGACGGTCCGCACGATGATCCGGCGGCCGAGGCGGTGGCGCGGGTCGCCGTCCGGTGGGGTGGCGAAGCCGGCCACCGTCGCCCAGGTACGGCCGCCGGTCTCGGCCTCGCAGTCGGCGATCAGGGCGGCGAGGGTGTCCAGGCTGGTGTCCGGATCGAAGCGTTCGGTGCGGATGGCGCCGGTCAGGTCGGCCGCTGCCACCCGTACGCCATCGGTGGTGACCAGCGCGCCCACCACCCCGCCCGCCGCCGGTCCGAGGGTCAGTGACCGGGCCGGCCGCCCGGCCCGGGCGCCGTCGGCGACCGCTTCCTCCTCGGTGAGCAGGCCGTCGCCGAGCAGTTCGGTGACGATCCGGTTGACTGTCATCCGGGCCATGCCGGTAAGCCGGGTCAGGTCGGCGCGGCTGGTCCGGCCGGCCTCCCGGACCGCGGCGATGATCAGGTCGGGGCGGGCGCGCACGCGTCAAGTTTTGCCAGAACTAGACGTAATTACCGGAGAACTGCGACTGCCGTCACACCCAGTACAGGGCAAATCGGGTACCGAATACGCGAGACACAGGCGAATCAAAGCCATGAGCAGGCCTTTTAGGCTCTGGTTCGACGCTAATCAACTCGATACCTTCAGAAACAAGGCGTTAACAAAACACCGGTGCCGGCCCGGTGGACCTCCTGTTTCTTTTCTTCCAGAGGTGTGCGATGACTACTGTCGAACCCCGTCCGCCGGCCATCGTCCCGGACGCACCGAACGCGCCCACCCGGCTGATCGTCGCGATGGCCCTGGCCATGTTCGGTGCCTACCTGGCGATCCTCACCCCGGTCATCGTCACCATGTCGATCCGGGTCGCGCAGATCGCCCCGGACGACAAGGCCGCCGCCCTCGGCACCGTCCTGTCCGTCGGCGCCGTCCTCGCGCTGATCGGCAACCCGTTCTTCGGTGCCATGTCGGACCGCACCACCTCCCGGTTCGGCCGCCGCCGTCCGTGGCTGATCGGCGGCATGCTGCTCGGCTTCGTGGGGCTGCTGATCGTCGCGACCGGTGGCTCCATCGGCGTCCTGACCTTCGGCTGGGCGGTCGCCCAACTCGGCATCAACGCCACCCTCGCCACCCTGTTCGCGCTGATGCCGGACCAGATCCCGGCCCAGCAGCGAGGTAAGGTCAGCGGCATCCTCGGCCTGATGACGTCGGCCGCGATCCTCGGCGGCACCGCGCTGGCCGCCGTCCTGGCCGGCAACACCCTGCTGATGTTCGTGGTCCCGGCTCTGATCGGCATCGCCACCGTCGCCCTGCTGGTGGCCATCCTCAAGGACCGCCCGGCCGAGAGGGGCCACTTCGCGCCCTACCGGTTCAAGGAGTTCCTGAACACCTTCTACGTCAACCCGCGGCAGCACCCGGACTTCGTCTGGAACATCGTCAGCCGGTTCCTGATCTGGATGGGCCTCGCCTCGGTCACCACCTACCAGGCCTACATGCTGATCGCCAGGTTCGGCTACACCACCGACACCGTCGCCGGCGGCATCCTGATCGCCACCCTGGTCAGCACGGCCGGTCTGGTCATCGGCTCGTCGGTGGGCGGCACCCTCTCCGACAAGCTGGGCAGGCGCAAGCCGTTCGTGCTCGGCGCCGGCATCGTGCTCGCCGTCTCGCTGGCCCTGATCGCCTTCGCCGGCAGCTTCCCGGTCTTCCTCGCCGCGTCCGCGATCTACGGTCTCGGCCAGGGCGTCTACCTCGCCGTCGACCTGGCGCTCGCCACCGACGTGCTGCCCGACCCGGACGACGCCGCCAAGGACATGGGCGTCCTCAACATCGCCAACGCCCTGCCGCAGTCGCTGGTCCCGATCCTGGCCGCCCCGATCCTGGCCGTCGGCAGCAGCACGAACTCCAACTACAGCCTGCTGTTCCTGTGCGGCGCGATCGTCGCCCTGGTCGGCGCGGTGCTGGTCCGCATGGTCCGGGGCACCCGCTGATCATCCCCTACTGGAGACACTGATGAACCCGTACCAGAACCCTGCTCTTCCGATCGAGGACCGGGTCACCGACCTGCTCTCCCGCCTCACCCTGGCGGAGAAGGCGGGACTGATGTTCC
>DATMVU010000877.1:0-6076 GCA_035562875.1 Actinoplanes sp.
TCGACGCAGGTCATGGCGCTGCCGTTGGTCTGCAGGGCGCGCAGGTCGTTGAGGATGCCGAGGCGTCGCAGCACGGCGGTGTGGGTGGGGCCGCGGAAGTCGACGGCGAAGCCGCTGGTGCGTAGCCGGGCTGCGATCTCGACGATGGTGACGTCGGCGCCGTGCTCGGCGAGGCGCACGGCCAGGGCGGGTCCGGCTATTCCGGCGCCGCTGATCAGCACGTCCGCAACCTGGCCCAGCAGGTCACCCCGATGTCCGCCGCCGGCCCGGAACAGGCGATGAGCACATCCCTGCAGCTCGTGCTGGCCGGCCGGGAGGACCGGTTCCCCGCCGTCACCGCGGCGCAGGCGTCGGACAGCCGGGACCAGGCGCTCGACTTCGGGCTCGCGCGCATCCTGGACGGGGTGGGGGTGCTGATCGAGGGGCGATAGCCTGCCCTCATGGGGATCGAACTGCCGGAACTGGTCGTGGCGGACGCCGCTGTGTTGCGCGCGTGGATGCTGGCCAATCACGAGTCGGCGCCCGGGGTGTGGCTCGCGCTGACCCGCAAGGGCGGCACCGTCACCAGCCTGACCTGGCAGCAGGCGGTCGACGAGGGGCTCTGCTTCGGCTGGATCGACGGGCAGGCCCGCAAACGTGACGAGCAGTCGTCATGGATCCGGTTCACCCCGCGCCGGGCCCGCAGCACCTGGTCGAAACGCAACGTCGAGCACGTCGCCCGGCTGGAGGCGGCCGGGCTGATGCAGCCGATGGGCCGCGCCGCGGTGGAGGCGGCGAAGGCCGACGGCCGGTGGGAGGCAGCCTACGCCCCGCCGTCCGAGGCCGAGATGCCGGCTGACCTGGTCGCCGCGATCGCCGCGAACCCCGCCGCCCAGGCCATGTTCGACGTGCTGACCAGCGCCAACCGGTTCGCCCTGATCGTTCGGGTGAACGGCGTCAAACGAGCCGAGACCAGGGCCCGGAAGATCACCGAGTTCGTGGCGATGCTGGCCCGGCACGAGACGCCACACCCGCAGAAGGCAAAACCTTGAGGGCCGATTGATCCGGTACGGTCTCCCTGTGCTGAGTGACGAACTGTCCGTCGTGGTCGAGGACGGGATCGCTCTCGTCGAGATGCGCCGGCCACCGGCCAACCACTTCGACGAGGCGCTGATCGGGCAGGTCGTGGCCGCGGCCCGGGCACTCGACGACGATCCCGCCTGCCGGGTGATCATCTTGGCGTCGGAGGGGAAGCACTTCTGCGCGGGTGCCGACTTCGGCGGGGGCGAGTTCGCCACCGATCACGTGGCGGCTGCCGAGCGGCTCTACCGGCGGGCCGCGGAGCTGTTCGATGTGCGTACGCCGATGGTCGCCGCTGTGCAGGGGACCGCCGTGGGTGGTGGGCTGGGCCTGGCGTGCGCCGCCGACTTCCGGGTCGCTGAGGCGTCCACCCGGTTCGTGGCCAACTTCGCCCGGCTCGGCTTCCACCAGGGTTTCGGGGTCAGCGTGACCCTGCCGGAGATCGTCGGTCGGCAGGTCGCGGCGGACATGCTGCTGACCGGGCGGCGGGTCGGTGGCGAGGAGGCGTTGCGCCTGCGGCTGGCCGACCGCCTCGCCGAGCCGGGACTGCTGCGGGTGACCGCGCGGGCGCTGGCCGCCGAGATCGCCGGATCGGCGCCGCTCGCGGTCCAGTCGATCCGGGCCACCCTGCGGCAGGGGCTGGCCGAGCGGGTCCGGGCGGCCCTCGATCACGAGCTGGCCGAGCAGCGGATCCACTGGGCCACGAAGGACAGTGCCGAGGGTATCGCCGCCAGTCTGGAAAGGCGAATCCCGGTCTTCACCGGGGAGTGACAGCTCCCTCCACACTGCGCAGGATCAGGCGCAGTGCCTCGTGCCGGGAGACGTGCGCCTCGCCGATGTAGCTCCAGCCGGCGTAGAGCTGCGACCAGATGATGTTCTGCACCCAGGTGACCGGCAGTTCGGGGTCGATGCTGCCGTCGTCGTAGCCGCGCTGGACCACGGTGGCGAAGGCGTCGTCGTCACCGGCGCCCTCGTCGTCGAAGGCGATCTGCTCGTGGAAGAGTAGCGAGAGCACGTCGCCGAGATCGAAATACTCCTGGCAGAGGCGCCGGATCGCGGCCGCGCCGGTGTCGTCACCGATCCGGGCCCGCAGCCGGGCCTCGTCGAGGCGGAGCTTGGCCTCCTCCTTCAGAGCCGCGACCAGATCGGTGCGTTCCGGAAAATACCGATGCAGGGTGGTGCGCCCGACATCGGCGGCCGTGGCCACCTCGCCGAGCGGCGCGCTCGGGTTGCGGGACAGCACCTCGATCGCGGCGTCCAGGATCGCCTGGCGGGTCCGGTTGCGGACATTCGTCACCGCCGCAGAATAACAGTTGCCTTTTCTGGAACATCGGTGTTCCATTGTGGGCATGTCAGATACCACGCGACTGGGAACGCTTCTCACCGTGCTCCGACCGCACCGGCGCACCATGGCGCTCGGGCTGCTCCTCGGCCTGATCGCCAGCGCGGCCTCGCTGGCCACCCCGATGGTCACCAAGTGGGTGCTCGACAGCTTCAGCGGCGGCCTCGACCTGGCCCGGCCGGTCGCCGCGCTGGCCGGGCTGGCTCTGGTCGGCACGGTGATCACCCTCTGGCAGTCGATCCTGCTCGGCACCCTGGCCGAGCGGATCGTCCTCGACGCCCGCACCTCGATCATCAGGCGCTATTTCCGGGCCCGGGTCCTCGATCTCCAGTCCCGGGCCACCGGTGAGCTGGTCACCCGGGTCACCTCCGACACCGGGCTTCTGCACGAGGCGTCCAGCAGCATCATCGGGCTGATCAACGCGGGGGTCGGGCTGATCGGCACCCTGGTGCTGATGGCCGTGCTCGACCTGCCCCTGCTCGGGGTCACCCTGGGTGCGGTGGCGGTGGTCGCGGTGCTGATGTCGGTGCTGCTCCCGCGGATCGGGGCGGCGCAGACGGCAGCGCAGGAGTCGGTCGGCCGGCTGGGTGCCGACCTGGAGGGGGCGCTGCGCGCCATCCGGACCGTCAAGGCCTCCCGGGCCGAGTCCCGGCAGGGTGACCAGATCGTCGGCAACGCGCAGGACGCCGCCCACCACAGCATCCGGGCAGCCAGGATCGCCGCCGCGGTGTGGACTGTCTCATGGGCCGGCGTCAATCTCGCGGTCATCCTGATCCTCGCCGTCGGGGCCTGGCGGGCCGATGCCGGACTGCTCCAGGTGTCCAGCCTGGTGGCGTTCCTGCTCTACGTCTTCCAGCTGATGGGCCCGATCGGCGAGCTGACCCGCAACCTGACGGCGCTACAGGCCGGCATCGCCGCGTCCGGCCGGATCAACGAGCTCGAGTCGATCGCTCTGGAGCCCGCGGCGGCCGGTGCCGCCGGCCCGTCCGGTGTCCCGGCGCCCGACGGCCCGGTGCTGACGTTGCGGGGTGTCACCGCGCGGTATGGGCCGGACGCCCCGCCGGTGCTGCATGGTCTCGATCTGGAGATCCCGCGCCGGGGCCACACCGCGATCGTCGGCCCGTCCGGCGCCGGCAAGACCACCCTGTTCTCGCTGCTCCTGCGCTTCCTCGAGCCGGAGGCGGGGGAGATCCTGCTGGACGGGCGGTCCTACCGTGAGTGGGGTCACCGGGAGGTGCGGGCCCGGCTCGCCTACGTGGAGCAGGAGACCCCGGTGGTTCCGGGCACTGTGGGTGACAATGTGCGGTTCACCCATCCCGACGCCACCGACGAGGAGGTGCGGAGAGCGCTGGCCGCCGTGCGGCTCGACGAGTTGGAGCCGGCCCTGCGGGCCACCGATGTCTCCGGTGGCCAGCGCCAGCGGATCGCCCTGGCCCGGGCCCTGCTGCGCACCCCCGAGGTGCTGCTGCTGGACGAGGCGACCGCTCAGGTCGACGGCCTGACCGAGGCTGCCGTGCAGGACTGCATCCACGAGCATGCCGAGCGCGGGGCGGTGGTGACGATCGCGCACCGGCTGTCGACGGTTCTGGACGCGGACCGCATCGTGGTCGTGGAGGACGGGCGGATCCGGGCCCAGGGCACCCACGCCACCCTGTTCGAGTCCGACGACCTCTACCGGAGCCTGGTCGAGGCGCTGCGGATTCAGCCCTTCCGGGAGAAACAGAACCCCCGGACCTCGGACCGGAACAGGTTGACCGAGATCCAGCCGACCATCCCCACCGTGACGACGATGCCGAGCCCGAGGTAGAGCCCGAGTTCCCAGCTCGACCAGACGGCGATGAGAGTGAGCACCTGTGCGTTGACGGCGAGGATCCAGGTGGCACCCCATCCACGCGGGAACATCTTTGCCGCACCGGCCGACAGGAGCCCACCCAGTAGCAGCCCGATGAGGACGCCGGCGACGAATATGGCGTCGTCATCGTCCTGGAGAGGCGGCTGGAAGAGAACAGTGATGAAGGTGAAGAGCAGGATGCCGATCATGTTGACGAAGAGTTGGAGCCAGAGCAGGGCCCGGGTCTGCTCGGCGTACACGGGTATCGGCTTCGCTTCCACGACGGGCGACCCTAGCAGGACAAGATCCACGGCCCTTATCGGCTGAGAGCTGCATGATCACACTCGATGTCATGTGAATTCGGATTTACATTGAGGGCTTGCACGGCTACTTCTCCATCGATGTAGGAGGACCGCCCGGTGACCGAAGTTCTCTCCCCGACCCGGCAGCAGGTGCTGCGCCTGCTCTGCGACACGATCGTGCCCGCCCTGGACCGGCCCGGTGACACCGACGGGTTCTGGCGGCGCACCGCCACCGATGTCGGCGCCGATCAGGGTGTGCTGGCATCCGTCCCGCCCGGCAATATCCGGGCCATCGGCGGGCTGCTCGACCTGCTCGCCCTCCAGGGCTTCACCCCGCGCGCACCCCAGGCGGCCCGGGAGCGGATCCTGACCGCCGTGGCCCAGGCCTCGCCCGAGGCGGCCGCCGGGATCGGCACACTCACCAGCCTGATCCTGCTGATGACCTACGGCCTGACCGGCACGGACGGGCGCAACCCGAACTGGACACGGCTCGGCTATCCGGGTCCGGTCGAGTCGCCCGCCGACGGCCCTGCCATCACTCCGCTGCCCGTCGACGGTGACCTCGACCTGGACGCCGATGCCGTGGTGATCGGCTCCGGCGCAGGCGGCGGGCTGATCGCCGGGCGGCTGGCCGCCGCCGGCGCCCGAGTGGTGGTCCTGGAAGCCGGCCGCTACCGCGCCGACGCCGACTTCCACCAGCGGGAACTCGAGGCCTACCAGACGTCCTACTGGCGTGGCGGGCCCACCCCGACAGCCGATCTCAACGTCACCCTGATGGCCGGTGCGGGCCTCGGTGGCGGCACGGTGATCAACTGGACCAACTGCCTGAAGACCAAGGACGGGGTACGGCGGGAGTGGGCCACCGGCCACGGCCTCACCGATCTGGCGACCGCCTCGTTCGACAGTCACCTCGACACGGTGTGGCGGGAACTGTCGGTCACCGACAGGTGCTCCGAACTGAACCGCGTCCACGAGGCCATGCGCCGCGGTGCCGAGACCCTGGGCTGGTCGTTCGCGACGGTCTTCCGGAACTGGGACGTCAAACGCCACGACGCGGCAGTCGCCGGGTACCTCGGCTTCGGTGACCGGTCCGGTGCGAAACAGTCGACGGTGAAGGTCTATCTGGAACCGGCGGTCCGTGATCACGGCGCCCGCGTCGTCGACGGCTGCCGCGCCGACCGGGTGCTCGTGCGGGACGGCCGGGCCGCCGGCGTGACCGGCACCTGGACCAGCGAGGACGGCTCCCGTCAGGCGACAGTCACGGTCCGCGCCCCGATCGTGGTGGTCGCGGCCGGCGCCCTGGAATCGCCGGGGGTGCTGTTGCGCACCGGTATCGGCGGCCCGGCCACCGGCGACTACCTGCGGTTGCACCCGTGCACGGTCACCATGGGCGACTACGGCACCGACCTGCAGGCCTGGTGGGGTGCACCCCAGTCCGGACTGGTCAACGAGTTCGCCGAGGACGGTTTCCTGCTGGAGAGTGTGCAGTACGCGACCGGCCTGGGCGCGTCGGCGCTACCGTTCACCAGCGGCGCCGACCAC
>DATMVU010000878.1:0-2086 GCA_035562875.1 Actinoplanes sp.
CCGGGCCTGGTCGTGGTGGTGTTGCTGACCGTGGCGATCGGTGCCTACGGGCTGCGGTTCGCCCGCACCACATCGGATTTCCTGGTCGCCTCCCGTTCGGTCAGCCCGTCCTGGAACGCCGCCGCGATCAGTGGCGAATACCTGTCCGCGGCCTCGTTCCTGGGAGTCGCCGGGCTGGTGCTCCGTTACGGCGTGGACGTCCTCTGGTACCCGGTCGGATTCGCCGCCGGCTATCTGGCCCTGCTGCTGTTCGTGGCCGCGCCACTGCGCCGGTCCGGGGCGTTCACCCTGCCGGACTTCTGCCAGGTGCGGCTGCAGTCGACGGTGCTGCGCCGGCTGGCGACCGCGTTCGTGCTGTTCATCGGCTGTCTCTACCTGCTGCCGCAACTGCAGGGGGCGGGGCTGACGTTCGCCACGCTCACCGGGGGTTCGTACGTCTGGGGTGCCCTGGTCGTCGGGGTGGTGGTGACCGGGAACGTGGCGTTCGGCGGGATGCGGGCGATCACGTTCGTGCAGGCCTTCCAGTACTGGCTGAAACTGACGGCACTGGCCGTACCGATGATCTTCTTGATCCTGCAGTGGCAGTCGGACGGCCGCCCGGCGGTGACACCACCCCAGGGCGCGGTCTTCCACACGGCGACCACGGTGACCATCGAGCAGGACGCGGTTCTGGACGGCACGATCAAGGTCAAGAGCGGGGAGATCCTGCGGTACGAGGCCGGGGACACTGTTCCGGCGGTCAGCACCGTGGATGCGGAGTTCGGCGACCGGTGGCTGCTGCCCGGTAAGGAAGGACTCTTCACCACCTATTCGCTCATCCTGGCGACCTTCCTCGGCACCATGGGGCTGCCCCACGTGCTCGTGCGGTTCTACACCAACCCGGACGGCGCCTCGGCCCGGCGCACCACACTCGTCGTCCTCGCCATGGTCGGCCTGTTCTACCTGCTCCCGACGGTGTACGGGGTGCTCGGCCGGATCTACACCCCGCAACTGCTGATGACCGGCAACACCGACGCCGTGGTGCTGCTGCTGCCCGAGGCCGCACTCGGCGGCGGCCACCTCGGCCGGCTGCTCGGTGCCCTGGTCACCGCCGGCGCCCTGGCCGCCTTCCTGTCCACCTCGTCCGGGCTGCTGACGAGCGTCGCCGGAGTGATCTTCACGGACGTGCTGCGGCCCGGGCGCAACGGCTCGATCCGCGACTTCCGGGTGGCGACGGTGCTCGCCGCCGTGGTGCCGACCGGGCTGGCGCTGTTCGTGTCCGACATGGACGTGTCACGGGTGGTGGGGCTGGCGTTCGCGGTCGCCGCGTCCAGTTTCTGCCCGCTGCTGGTGCTCGGCATCTGGTGGCGGCGGCTGACCGCGGCCGGGGCCATCGCCGGGCTGGTCGCGGGTGGCGGGGCAGCGGTGTCGGCGGTGCTGGTGACAGTGCTGGGGCCGACCCTGCACGTCGGGATCGCCGAGTTCGTGGGACAGCCGGCCGCCTGGACCGTACCGCTGTCGTTCCTGGTCATGGTGGGTGTCTCGCTGGCCACCGGCAAGCGGGTGCCGGCAGACGTGGGCGCCACGATGCTGCGGCTGCACGCCCCGGAATCGGTGCGGAGTTGAGTTCAAGCTCTGGGATTTGGACTTTTAAGGATGTTTAAGGTTCATCTCCAGTCCGGGGATGAACCCGGGTTCGTAGAACCGGGCATGAGACGCACCTACCGGCGGCCGGGCAGCGGCATCAGCGGACGCAACAAGAAGATCATGATCGGCCTCGTGACGGCTGCGGTCGTCGGCGGTGGCCTGGCGGTGGGCACCGGGCTCAGCAGCGCCTCCACCAGCACCTTCTGCGACGGTCAGGCGCAGGCGATCCGGAACAACGAGAACTTCATCGCCCAGCAGCGGGCCAACCCGAACGCCCAGACCGAAGCGGTCATCGCGAACCGGCAAGCCGTGATCAAGCAGATCAACCTGCAGATGAAGGCGGGTGGCTGCGACGTCGCCGACGTGCCGGTGGCCCAGCCGACAACCGCGGCCCCGACCACCCCGCCCGCGCAGGCGACCACCCCGCCCGCGAACAACGGCGGCGGGAACAACGCCGGTG
>DATMVU010000879.1:0-4076 GCA_035562875.1 Actinoplanes sp.
ATCCGGCCAGCGACCGCTTCGGCGAGGATGCTGTGCGACGGGCTGGCGAGGGCGATCACGAACTCGTCACCACCGATGCGACAGACCAGATCACTGCTGCGTACGTGGGAGCTGAGTCGCGCGGCCACGGCGCACAGCAACTCGTCGCCGACCCGGTGCCCCCAGTGATCGTTGATCATCTTGAACCGGTCGAGGTCCAGGAAGAGCAGACTGATCTCCTGCCGTTCACCGGCCGCCCGGTCGGCCCAGCCCGCGATCGTCTCGCTGAGCAGCTCCCGGTTCGGCAGGTCGGTGAGGGCGTCGTGGGTGGCCCGGCGCCGGATCGCGGACTCGGCCCGGGCCCGCGAGTTGTTCGACCGCACCACCCGGACCAGCACGGTCAGGATCAGAACGGCACAGAGGAGTACGCGGACCGCCTCGTCGCCGGCACCCCGGCCCGGTTCGATGATCGCAACGACCACCGGGCCCAGCAGGGTGACGGCGATCAGTGTGGTGCGGGCCGGCGACAACGTCCGTACCGTCGCCGTCTGGGGTTCGGTCAGGGTCCGCATCGACGGGTGCACACTCGCCGCGCCGAAGACCAGGAACGCCGACGAGTAGAGGGCGTCGATCAGCCCGCCCGGGACCCCGGCCAGGTCACCGTCCCGGAGCGTGAAGAGCAGGTCCCCACTGAACAGCGTCGCCGCCCCGACGACGAACATCCACATCGACGGGGTACGGCCACTCCCGGCCAGCGCCAGCAGCGCGACCAGCACCAGCAGCACCACGTCGATCACCGGGAAGAACGAGTTCACGATCTGCGGCACCGGCAGCCCGGTCCGCTCGATCGACGGCGCCACCAGGTAGATCCACGCCATCACCGCCGAGCCCACCCCGACCAGCACCGCGTCCACCCAGGCCGGATCGTCCCGATCGGCACGGCGGCGGCGCAGCATCCCGGCGAACGCGTACGCCGCCATCAGGTAGCCGGGCACCACGAACGCGTCCGGGATCAGCGCCATCACCGTCGGCGGTGACACACTCGCGCCCGGCACCACGATCCGGGTGATCAGCCCGGCCAGGAACAGCAGACCGGAGATCGCCATGTGCCGCCACGGCGCCCGGTCCGCGGGCAGCGCCACCCGGAACGCCCCGTACCCGATCCCGGCCATCCCGGCCAGGAACGCGACAGGGTTCAGCACACCCGCCCACGGATGCGCCGGGACGACGGCCATCACCACCCCGGCAGCCGCCATCGCCCAGGCGACCGGTGCGGTGCCGGGCGGTGCCGCGGTCAGGCGCTCCGTCACGTCGTGCTCGTCCGCGAGCGCACGGGTCACACCCACCCGATCGGCAGCCCGCCCCGCCCGCTTAGCCCGGGTTCTCGCCGCGGCCCTCCGGCCGCAGCAGCGGAGCCAGCCGGATCCACCAGGCAGCGCCGCCGTCGTGCCGGGTGAACCGGTGATCCACCCAGCGGCCCCGCCAGAAACCGCGGACCGTCGCCGACTCCGGGCCGTGATAGTCCATCGTGACGAGCAGATTCTTCGCGAACGGGTCGGCGCCGGCGTCCACCGACTCGGCCAGGGCCCGCCAGGCGCCCGCCGGATCCGGATGGCCGCCCTGCGCCGGTGGACCGGCCAGCCACCAGCGGTGCCGCTGCCCGTCGCCGTGGTCCACGTCCAGCACCAGCATGGTGTGCTGCTGCGGCAGGACCGTGGGCGGCTGCTCCACCACCCGCCACGACTCCCGCCGCTTCCCGCTCGTGGCCGGGCTGCCGAACAGGGTGGCCAGCACGAACTCGTAGCCCTCCAGCGGATCGCCGCCGTCCGAGCTGAGGATGACGCAGATGAATCCGCGGGTACGCCCGATCACCGGGGCCTCCGGCGTGGACAGCCGCTCCGCCGCGGCGGCCACCGCCTCGGCGCCCGCCACCGACCTCGCCACGATCAGCCGGGCCGTCAACCAGCCGGTCCGGCCACCCGGGCGGGGGCCGGACCGCACCCGGACCCGGCCCTCGGGGTGCACCAGCGCCAGCCCCAGCTCCGCGTCCTGCGGCCCGTGGACCTGCGCGAGCAGTTCCTCCATCGGATCGTCGGTGAGCGTGATGCTCTCCACCCGGTAGCCCTGGAACTCGGTCAGCTCCGCCAGATCGACGGCCAGCTCGGCGATCCGGTCCGGGCAGGCCGGATCCGGGTCGAGCAGCAGCCGCCGGACGCCGCCCACGGTCACCGCCCGGTACCCCACTCGGCCCGGGTCGTCGGCCAGGCCGGTGACCAGGTCGAACTCGGCCCGGGGCAGCCCGTCCCGGCCCGCGTCGATCAGGGCCAGCGCCTCGGCCACGGTGGACCGGTAGCCCTCCGGGTCGAGCAGCCGCCGGCGGGCGTAGGTGAGCAGCACACCGGCCTCGTCCACGGTGAGCCCCGCCCGTACCGCGGCCCGGTCCTCCGGGGTGGCCGTCTCGCGGACCCGGGTGAGAAAGGCGTCGACGTCCCTGTCCTCCCAGGCCGCCGGCACGAGCCGCCAGAGGGCGCCGGCATCCGGCGCGTACCGTACGGGCAGGAATTCCACGTGCGCGATGGTACCGACGGCTTTCACCCCCTCCCTCGCAGCGATCGCCGATCATGCGGGAATGCGGGAATCGAGATCGGCGGCGTGGGGATCCTCGCCGCGCTGCTGCTCACCGGATGCTCTCCGCCGGCACCGAGCCCGGACCGGCCCCACCCAGGTCCTCACCCTCACCGCCGACGGCAGTGAGCTGGTGGTCGCCGGGGTCGGGTGCACCTTCACCCGGATGCCCGACGGATAGGACGACGCCCGGCCGGATGCCGGGCGCCGTCCCTGGGGGCGGGGGAATCAGTTCGCGGGGACCGTGGCGGCCCTCTCCGGGGTCGTGGCCAGGTTGCGGGAGACCAGGAAGAGTGCGTAGCCGGTCATCGCGACGACCACGGCCAGGCCCATCACCAGGGCGGAGATACCGAACGAGACGACCGAGGTGAACAGCGAGGCCCGCAGGAAGGAACCGTTCATGACGGTGGCCCGGACCGGGTCCTCCTTGTCGAGTTGGGCGTAGGTCTTGCCGCCACTCGCCGCCAGGGCGTGCTTCTCGATGACCTGAGCCTCCGCGTACGCGGTCAGCGGTCCGTCGATCGCCTCACCACCGAACCACTCAGCGTCCTCGGACACGGTGATCTTCTCGTCGGCGAGCTGCGACTGGACGGTGAACCAGGTGGTCGCCCCGGCGGCCAGCATGACCAGGCCGGCGAGCATCAGCAGAATGGAGATCAGGCGGATGGGCTTGGCCGCGGTGTTCATCAGTGCTCCTCAATGGGGGTTGTCCCCTTCACCGACGATGATTCCGCCACCCGCCCGGGACCGGCAGGGCCGACAGGTACGGGTACTTGGTCCTTCTCCGGCGACCGTTGAACGGGCCGTCCGGCCCTGCCCGGCGGGACCTCCGGCGCTCTAACGGAAATGCCGTGCCCCGCCCCGGAATTGCGGGACGGGGCACGGCAGGGCGCGGGGGCTATCAGGTCAGCAGGGTGACCGAGTAGTTGAGGGTGGTGCCGCTGGCGGTGTAGGTCGCGGTCTGGCCGTTGGCGCAGTACGAGACGAAGACGTTGCCCAGCACGTCGTCACCGGCCTGGGCGTGGACCAGCGGGCGCACGTCGACACCCTCGGCGAACGGGGTGGAGACCAGGTCGACCAGGCGCCACTGGTTGATCGGGTAGTCGTCGGTCGGCGCGGAGACCTGCCCGTCCCGGGTGGTGAGCTGGAAGTTCATCACGAAGCCACCGTTGTTGACGACGGCCACCTTCTGCACGCACGGCACGGCCGCGGCGGCTGCGGGAGCCGCCCCGAGGCCGACCAGCCCGGCGGTGGCGGCGAAGGTGGTGGCGATGGCCGCGGCTGACAGTCGGTTGGGGGTCACACTGTTCTCCTTTTTTATGGGAAACGGTCGATGCAGGCAATATCCGCATCGAGTCCCGCCAAACTGTGGCCGTATTTCACCATTATTAATATTGATGCCGGAAAATCCAGTATGGAATCGCTCCCAGTGCCGCCGGAGAATCGCCGGATACCAGGAAGACCACTGTGGT
>DATMVU010000880.1:0-4257 GCA_035562875.1 Actinoplanes sp.
AAGCTCACCACCGGCGCCAAGGTGACGGCAGGTGTGCTGGGCGCCGCCCTGCTCGGTGGCGTCCTGCTGGTGCCCAGCCTGTTCACGAGTGACGACCCCGCGACCGGCAACCGCACCACCCTGGGCAGCACGGCCGGGACCACGGCCGCGCCGACCGAGGAGGCGGCCGCGACCACCCCGCCGCTGGACCCGAAGTCGTTCCAGTTCTCCCTCGACGAGGCGAACCGGCAGATCACCGCGGGCCTCGCCGCCTTGACCAAGGCGACCACCCCGGCCGCCACGGCCAAGGCCGCGAGTGCCCTGGCCCAGACCGTCGGCACCCAGACGTCGACACTGTCCGGGCTGACCGCCCCGGCCGAGGCCACCACCGCATACCAGGACGTGGTGTCCGCGCTCTCCGCCCTCGAGGAGGAGCTGAACTCGGTGTCGGGTTCGGCGACCAGCCAGGACGTCTGCACCGGTGGAGCGGCCAATGCCGTGCTCAGCCGGGCCGACGCGGCAGCCGACCTGCGGACCGCGATCTCCGGGCTGGCCGCCGCCGACCCGGCCGCGAAGTACAAGTTCGGGTCGTTCCTGCCGGCCGTCACCAAGGACCAGAACCGCCGCAAGGCCAACGCCACCTACCTGAAGCGGGTCACCGGCGGCAGCGGTGAGCTCAAGGTCGACAACGGTAACGCCGGCGACGTGGTGATCAAGCTGGTCAAGTCGGGTTCCAAGAAGCCGTCGGTGACCGTCTACATCCGAGGCAAGAAGAAGGTCACCACCGGCCGGATCAAGGACGGCACCTACCAGGTGTTCGTCTCCTCCGGCACCGACTGGGACGGCAAGCGGTTCACCCGGAACTGCGGGTTCACCAAGTTCGACTCCAGTTTCAAGTTCACCACCACCTCCCGGCAGTACACGATCTGGCAGCTCAGCCTGAAGACGGTGCTGGGCGGCAACGCCACCTCCACCCCGGTCAACCCGGAGGCGTTCCCGGAGTGACCTCCGGCCCGGTCAGGCGTCGCTCCATCTCCGGATGACCGCCGCCTGACCGGCCGTTGTCGTGGGCCGGCAGCCCGAACGGCGCGGGGCAAAGCCACTCGGACAGGGCCTCGCCCGCCGGGTCCGGCGGCGCCAGCGTCCGGCCGGTCAGCCCCAGATGGCTCCCGGTCAACAGGACACGTACGCCGACCATCACTGCACGGTATCGACCGGAAGTGATCGGAGCTCGGCCACCGTCCGGTTCAGCCACTCGGCCATCAGGGCCCGTTCCGCGCCGGTGAGCCCCGGCAGCCCGGGCAGCGCGGCGGCGAACGTGACAGCGACCGCCCCTGCGTCCCCGGCGTCGGCCACCGGCCTGCCGGTGAGGATGCTCGCGGCCACGGCGTCGAACATCTGATCGGCCAGACCGCTGTCACGTTCGTGTGGGGGCATGCCGAGCAGGGTCTGCACGGTGCCGGTGCCGGCTGCGTGGATCATCGCGACGGCCCGTTGCTCGTTGACACGCAGTAGCCCGGCGGTGGCCAGCCGGTGCACCTTCACCCGCAACACCTCGACCCCGGCGGCGGTCGCGGGGGACTGGGCAGACCGGACGGGGCTGTTCGTCAACTCGTACAACCAGCTGTGGGTCAGTCCGAAATCGATCTGCGCCCGCCAGCCCGCGCGCAGGTCGGACACCGGATCGGGGTCGGGCCCGGCGGTGCTCTTCGCGGCCACATAGGCGGCCATCACGTGCTCGGCGACGGCGTCGATCAGGCCGTCCTTGTCACCGAACAGGCGATAGATGGTCGGCGCCTGCACCTGTGCGGCCTGCGCGACGGCGCGGGTGGTGACGGCACGGGCGCCCTGCTCGCGCAGGATCCGCGCGGTCGCGCTGACGATCTGAGTTCGGGTGTCCATATAACGACGATAACAGCTCCTTGTTATCGACGGAAAAATCAGTGGTACGGTCATGGTGTTAGCAATGGAAACGCCAGGAGGAGTTCTCATGATCGTCATCACCGGGGCCACCGGACAGCTCGGCTCCCGCATCGCCGACCAGGTCCTGCACCGGGTGCCCGCCACCTTCGTGGGCGTCAGCGTCACCGATCCGGCGAAGGCCACCAGCCTGCGGGACCGGGGCGTCCGGGTGCGCCGCGGCGACTTCACCGATCCGGCCGGACTCGCCGCCGCCTTCGAGGGGGCCACCCAGGTCCTGGTGGTCAGCGCCGCGATCCGGGGCCCCGGCGCCGTCGAGGCCAATCTCGCCGCGATCGACGCCGCCGTGGCGGCCGGCGCCGAGCGCATCCTCTACACCAGCCACCAGGGTGCCTCGGCGGACTCGCTGTTCGCGCCGATGCTCACCCACGCCCGCACCGAGGAGTACCTGGACAGCCTCGGCGTGCCCTACCTCGCGCTGCGCAACGGCTTCTACGCGAGCACCATCGGCCACTACCTCGGTGCCGCCGAGGCCACCGGCCGGCTGGCCCTCCCGGCGGACGGCCCGGTCTCCTGGACCGGCCACGACGACCTCGCCGCGGCGGCCGCCGCACTGCTCGTCGACCATCCCGCGGCCACCGGCCCGACCCCGCCGCTGACCGCCGCGGAGACCCTCGACTTCGCGGCGATCGCCGCCCTCGCCGGCGGTATCACCCGGGTGGTGGTGGACGACGGTGAGTGGGTGGAGACGGCCGTCGCCGGTGGACTGCCCCGGCCCGCCGCCGAGTTCACCCTCGGCATGTTCCGGGCCTCCCGGCGCGGCGAGTTCGCGGTCACCGACCCCACCCTGGCGACGCTGATCGGCCGTCCGGCGGCGTCTCTCCCGACGTCGGCCGGGCGTCCGGCGGCGTCCCGTTAGTCGTTGACCGGCCGTCCGGCGGCGTCTCCATCGGAGGTTGTAAGCCGGAGTTCCCGCCTCCGCCGGATGTGCCGATGCCGGTCCGGACGGCAGGCTCGTCCCCATGAGATCGAAGACGGTAACCCTGCTGGCCGCCACCACCCTCGCCATCAGCCTGCTGCCGGCCGCCGCCGCTCAGGCCGGCGGCCGGATCGTCCGGGAAGCGGTGACGATCCCGATGGACGGCGGCTGGTCGGCGCAGGGCGAACTCACCTATCCGCGGGGCGCGAAGGGCCGCCTGCCGGTGGTGGTGCTGTTGCACGGCAGCGGCCGCAACGACATGAACCAGACGATCGCCCCAGGCGTGGCCACGCTCAAGTCGGTGGCCGACGCGGTGACCCGGGACAGCGGGTTCGCGGTGCTGCGATTCCACAAACGCGGGGTGGTCGGGGTCGGCCCGCGGCTCACCGACGATCCCCGGTTCCTGGGCCACGACAAGATCTACGAGCAGACGGTACGGGACGCGGCAGCCGCGATCCGGTTCGCCGGAACCTCGAAACGCGTCGATCCGGCGAAGGTGTTCCTACTCGGCCACAGCGAAGGCACCCAAATCGCCGGGAACCTGGTGGCCGACCCGGCCGGCCACCACATCCGCAAACCGGCCGGGGTGGTCGCGATGGGCGTGGTCGGCGCCGGGCCGCGCACCATCCTCTACTACCAGACGGTCGGCCGTACGCTGCTGCAACTGCACGAGGAGTTCGACTTCGACGGGGACGGCGACCTGACTCCGGCCGAGATCGCCGACGGCCTGATCGGGCAGCCGGAGGCGGTGGCGGCCCAGTTCCGGGCGGTGCTGACCGATCCCGCCACCGACACCGATCGCGACGGCGTGATCACCATCGACACCGAGGTCGAGCCGATCGCCCGCGCCGCCGTCGGATTCGACAGCTACCCGAACCTGCCGGGCGCGCCCGAGGGATTCCCCGAATACCTCACCGACCTGGGCCGGTTCCCGTCGGCACGCCAGGATCTGCCCCGCTACGACGGGCCGGTGCTGCTGCTGAACGGGCAGAGCGACACCCAGACCCCGGTCCGCGGAGCGATCGTCACCGATGCCGCGCTCGCCGCCGCCGGGAACACGGACCATACCCTGATCACCTATCCCGGTGTCGGTCACCTGATGAACGTCACGCCGCAGTACCAGCCGCAGCCCGGCAACCCGGAGCCGTCGGTGCTGCGGGACATCACCACCTGGCTGACCGGCCACCGCTGAACCCATGGGGGCCTCGATGCGGGCGACGATTCGGGACCTGGCGCTCGGCGCGGCGATCGCGGCGCTCACCGCCGCCGCCCTCGGGCTCCTCGACGCCGGTCGTGGGCTCGGCCCGGCGGTGTATGTGCTGCTCACGGCGCAGACCCTGCTGATCGGTCTGCGCCGGATCAGTCCGGTGTGGTGCCTG
>DATMVU010000881.1:0-17556 GCA_035562875.1 Actinoplanes sp.
CGAGACCCCGGAGGCCACGGATCCATGTCGCCGGGGTCAGTCCAGGGCCAGATGCAGGACCACCTTCCCGTCCTCGACGGTTACTGATCCGCCGGCGTAGATGCCGGACGTCGCGGTCTGTGGTTCGCCGTAGGCGGTGTACGAGACGGTCGCCTTTCCGGGGTCGGTGAAGCCGACCGTCACCGTGCTGCCGTTCAGCTCGACCTTCAAGGTGGGATAGGTGTCGATCCGCCACTTCACGTTCGTGGCCGTCGCCCAACTGTAGTAACCGAACGGGCACCCCGCCGGGTTGAGCTCGGTGCGCTTCGCACACGTGTCGACGAACTCGTGCACCGCCTTGATGACCTGTTCGGACGCGGTGTCCTTGAGCCGCGGGGTCAGGCCGGGCGCCGCCGCGTCCGCGAGGTTCACCTCGACCGGAGCCGGGTCGGCGGTCATCAGCAGGTTGTCGGCCAATCCCACCTGGTACGTCCCGGGAAACGCGATCGCGACAATGCCGGCCTCCCCGCCGGTGAGGGTCGTGCCGGCCACCTGAAGACCGGACAGTTCGGTGTCGGCCGGCACCGCGATGCCGCCGACACCACCGACGATCCGCCACCGGTCGAAGAGACCGAACCGTTTCCCGTCCTGCCGGCGCAGGTAGAGGGTCTCCTGCCGGGGCGTGTCACCGAGCCGGTAGGAGACCTGCACCTCCCGCCACTCCCCCTCGCTGCCGACGTCGGTCTCGTCGACAGCGGTCACGACCATGCCGGCCGGCGGCTGATAGTCGTCGGTCATCGGCAGCGTCTCCTGTTCGGGGGCGGTCTCCAGGGTGGCCAGCGCCGCGGCGGCGTCCCGGGCGGCGAGCGCGGCGAAGTAGTCCTCCACCACGGCCTCCGGGCTGAAGACGGTGCTCTGCACCGCGGCCAGACCACCCCAGAGGACAAGCACGCTCGCCAGTACGGCACCGGCACTCACCAGCACGGAACGCTTGACCTGCCGGACCCGTACAAAAGGCTCCGGCACCGCGACCGGAACCAGCGGCGACGCCGTGTCCATGGCGCTGCCGCAACCGGCGCAGAACCGCGCGTCCGCGGGCGACGGCCGCCGGCAGGACGGGCAGTCCCGGTGGTCGCCGTCGGCCGGAACGCCGCAGCGCAGACAGGCAGCCGCCCCGGGGAACAGCACGGTACGGCAGTTCCGGCAACTCGCGATCGCGGTCGTCATACTCTCTTCTCCACAGCTTGGGCCAGGAACGCATCCCGGCGTTCCCGGGCGGCCAGCCGAACCTGTTCGTGGTGACGCACCGGCGGCTCGTGCCGGCAGGACGCCAGCTCCCGCCACGCCGGCGCGGACCGGCGCAGCTCCTGATGCCACCGCACCCCGTCAGCCGGCTGGGTGGCCTCGGCCATCAGCCACCGATGCCACAGCCGGAACATCCGCAACTCGACGACGAGCCCTTCGTGCGCCGGCCAGCAGTCGGGAAGAAGCACCCAGGGCGCGTACGCCTCCTGCAACCAGTCGACCCAGTCAGCGAGCCGCCGCCACAACTCGGCCCGGGGCACGTCCGGAATCCGCTCCCACACCCACGGCGGATCCCTCTTCTCCGGCCCTGTCATTCCCGCCCCTGATCGCGCTCAGGCCCTGGTTCGGGCTCGGCCGTCACCGTCTCGGACTGCGACACCGACTCCTGCGTCCCGCTACTGACCGCCGCGTCCTGACTCCGCTCCCAGTCGTCGGCCGTGAACTCCGCGGTCTCCCGGGGCGGCCCGGCCGCGGTCTCACCGCCGTCCGAACTCCCGCCGCCGGCTTCCGGCTCGGGCTGCTGGGCGCCGGCACTGACGGCCTGGTCCTGCGCTGTCTCGATCTCGTCGGCCGAGGCCGTGTGCCCGGATGACGCCGGCTGCTCCACTTCAGGCGCAGGCGCAGGCTCCGGCGTGACGGCGGCTTTCGGCTGCGGCTCCGGCGTGACGGCGGCCTTCTGCTCCGGCTCCGGCGTGACGGTTTTCTTCTCCCCGGGATCCGGCGTGGCAGCGGCCTTCGGCTCGGGCTCCGGTGTGGTGGACGCCTTCTGCTCCGGCTCCGCGACGACCACGGCCGGCTCGTCCTCGCCGGACGCCGGGCCCGTCTCGGCACCTCCGGACGCCGGCCCCTGATCCGGTCCGGGATCCGGAGTCACCACCGTCGGAGCCGGTCCCTGACCCGGATCCGGGTCATCACGGGTACCAGCAGTGCCACTCTCCACCGGCCCGCCGGAGTCCTCATCCCCGGCCACCGGCTCTTTCGTGTCCTTCACCAGCGACACCGCGCTGTCGCTGGGTGCCGGCGGGTCCGGATCCGCAGGGCCGGCCCCCGCCACGGGATCGGCGCCGGGGGTGGCTCCGGGGTCCGCGACAGGATCGGCGGGTGCTGTCCGGCCGTCCTCGTCCTCCGGCTCGGCGGCCACGTCAGCGCTCGCCGGAGGATCGAATTCGCCCCACTCGTTCGTGGGATTCGCGCGCCACCGCGAGTCGGCGTCCTCGACCTCGGAACGTTTTCGCGCCAGGTAGCTCTCCAGCTCATCGCCGTGCAAGCCGTGCGCCTCGCCCAGGTCGAGGTAGCCCGCCTTGTCAGGTTCGAGGAACTGAAACGCCGCCTGGTTGTGGTTGTCGCGCAGCTTCCCGTACAGCTCGTCCTGGATGTCGACATCGGAGCCGTTCTGGCGCACGGTACGCGGCGGCGGGTTGGCGAATTCGATCTGGTCGACGCCGACTTCAGGATTCGTTCGCAGCCCGGGAGCCTCGATCCGCCCGAAGACACTCTTCGGAAACGGATGGTTGTTGAAGACCCGGACCCGTCCGGTCGCCTGATCCGCGTACCGCCGAGAGATCGTGTCCCAGAATCCTTCGACGTCCTTCTTATCGAGACCGAGTTTCCGCATCGAGTCGCGGTCGAGTTCGGCAAGGCAGTAGCTGTCGAGCTTACGGCCGGCCGGAGTCTGCTCCAGGAGGGTGAAGCTCCGCGCCTCGTCCTGGGCGTTGTGCCGTGCGGCCCAGGCCTCGGCGAGAGCACGGTTCGACAGGCCCGTTCCGTCCCGGTCGGTTCCGCCCCACAGCAGGGCCCCGTCGTGCGGGGATCCGACTCTCCCGTTCTCGGCCAGGTTCGTCAGATACTCCTTGGCCGGCTTGTCCTTGGCCGCGGCTTTGATCAGTCCTACGATCTTGTCCTGGTTGGCACCGGCCCACTCCTGACGCTTCGTCAGCTTGGCATCGCGTTCAGCCGCACGTTTCTTGATGCCGTCGTCCGGATACCCGTGGAAGGTAGCCGCCGTCATGAAGCATCCGGAGTGTCCGCCCGGATGACCAGGTCCAGTCCGAGGTCTCCGGGAATCCGGCCACTACCGACGTCGTCCGACGGGAAGGCGCTCAGCTCGGCGAGCGCGCCTTCGAGCCGCCAGCTCGCCGACCGGAAGGGTTGCCCCTCCGCGAGCCCGGGCGGGGTGCGGCCAGAAGGATCTCCGAGAACGGTCCGCACCGCGTCCAGGTAGGGCATCCACTCCGTTTCCGCCGAGTCCAGGATGCCCGGGTTGTCGGCGCCGGTCTCGGCTTCGACGCGCCATCCCGGCACGACCCCCTCACGGATGGCCGGCCCGTTCCCGGATCGCCGCGGCGCCGCCAGCGAGAGTGTGCCACCGGACGGGAGCCGGACGGTGCAGTCGTCACTCCGGCCGATCGTGATCAGCTCCCACCCGAACGACTCGCACCATCCGGCCGGATCGCCGGTGCCGAAGCCGGACCAGACTCGCGGCCAGTCGACTGTCGACAGGGCTGCGGCGTCGGCGGCGAGTTGTTCCGGCGTACGGCTGACGGTGATCTGCAAAGCCATGACTCAAGCCTCTCGGGTGCTGGGTGGCGGGGTGAAGCCGCGGAGTCGCTGGAACGTCTCGATGGCGCCGGCCGGGCGTGACTCGACCCGGCGGGGCGGTTCGCTGCGCCAGAACAGCCAAGCGTTGAACGGTGGCAGCATCTGGATCGAGCTGACCGGTAACGCCGGGTAGTACATGCTGCCGACGGTGTGGGTCTGTCCGGCTTGCACCCCGCCGCCGAAGCCGGTCCCGAACCCGCCGGCAGCCTGTGGGGCGACCTGCATGCTCATCGTGGTCTGGCGTTCCTCGCCCGCCCAGGACGAGATGTTGTGCAGGTCGTCGCCGTTCGACAGGCCGCCGAAGATCAGTTTGGCGGTGGTGGCGGCGAGGATGGCGGCCTGCTGTTCGGTGCCGTACCGGTTGCGGAGCTGGGCCAGGCTCTGGGTCGCCCACAGGGTGACGATGCCCCGGCCACCTCCCTCGCTGACCAGGGACGGCAGGCTCTGCAAGGGTGCGATGTTGGCGACCTCGTCGAGGGCGAGCAGCAGCGGCGAGTGGAGCCGGCCACCTTGGGCGGCGGCGAGCTCGGCGGCCCGGTGGGCGATGCTGTCGACGAGCCCGGCCATCAGCGGGGCGATGACCTCCTGCTGGTGGGAGGGGCCGATGATGAACAGCGACGAACTGGTGCTCAGGAACTCGTCGAGGTCCAGGTCGGTGGTGCGGCAGGAGCGCAGCACGGTCGGTTCGGCGATGGCTTCCAGGGTGTTGCGGGCCACCGAGTAGAAGCTGCCGCGTTCCCGGTCGCCGATCAGCCGGACCGCCTCCAGGTCGTCGGCCCAGATCTCGCCGGGACTACCGGACAGCCGCAGGATCGCGATCGGGTCGCGGGTCTCCTGCGAGGCCAGCCATCCGCGTACCCGGGAGATGGGCAGGTCTTCGAGGGCCGCAGCGTGGAACAGGCCGCGCAGGATGCCGGCCGCACCGGCCCGCCAGTGGTTGCCCTCCTGCATGCCGGAGCCGGCGACAGCGGTCATCGCCGCGACCCGGCGGAAGCAGACCGCGGGGTCGGCGCATCCGGCCAGCGGTGACCAGCGGATGGTGTGGTGCGGGTATTCGCTGCCGAACGGGTCGTAGACGTGCACCCGGCCGCCGTGCGGCGCCGCGATCGCGGCACGCCGGTTGCCGGTGAAGCCGAGGATGTCGCCGCGGGTGGAGGTGCTGACCACCGGCCCGGCCCACCACATGACGGTGGGGATGATCAGGCCGGAGGTCTTGCCGTACCGGGGCGGGCCGACGATGCCGACCGAGTCCTCGGGTTCGCTCCAGCAGCGTTGGTATCCGCCGTCGGCGTCCCAGCCGAGGAACACCCGGTCGCGGGGGCGGAGGTCGAACGGTGGAATCGGCGGCCAGGTGACCGTCATCGCGGGTCAGTCCCGGACAAGGCTGCTCGCCATGGCGACCGGGAGCGGGCGGGCCGGCGCATCCGGGTCGGGCAGCGGGTAGGTCACGCCGGGCGCTTCGACACGTTCCAGGCGCAGCTCGTTCGGCGGGTGGGTGGCGCAGACCGAGTTCTCCCAGCCGTTGCGGGAACCGTCGAAGGTACGCCGGAAACGGCTGAGCACCTGCCGCAGCCCGGTGAGGTGCCCGGCGTACACCGCGCCCTGGTCGGCCTGGTATTCGGCGACGCGGCTGCCGGCCGCCTGCATCGGCATGATGACGTAGCGGATGGTGACGAGCAACGGCCAGCAGGTGAGGGTGAGAGCGAACCCGATCACCGGGTGCCGGAACCGTTCCAAGAGGAACGAGACCACCGAGTACGCGAGGTAGATCGGCAGGGCCAGCCCGCGGATGAACAGGGCGGAGACGGTGTCGGCGTTGCGCCAGTGGGTGAGTTCGTGGCAGAGGACGGCGGCGATCGGTTCGGTCTGGTAGTCGAACTCGTCGAGCAGCCCCTGGTTGATGATGATGTGCCGGGTGCCGGCGAACGCGTTCGGCGACCGGTCGTCGTCGATCAGCACCGCCGGCAGCCCGGGGAGCTGGAGCCGCTGGGCGCAGTCCGCCAGGATCGGCTGGAGCAGTGCCATCTCGCGCCGGCTGGGCTGCCGCCTCCCGCCGATCCGGTAGAGGAGCCCTTCGGCCCAGATGTGCACGACGGTGTAGAGGGTGGCGACCACCACCGCGACGATGACCTGGCCCAGGAAGATCCCGACAGCGGTGCCGAGGTCGTTGGAGAGCATCGCCGCCCACGGCAGCAGCACACCGAGCAGGAGCCCGCCGAGGCCACCGGCGAGCGCGCCGAAGAGCAGGCCGACGATGCCACCGGACTGCAGCAGGGCACTGCCGAGCGCGGTACCGAGCACCGGCACGGCGTCGGCGGAGTTCGCGAGGTCACTGCCCTGGATCGCGCCGCCGAGGTATCCGGTCACTGCGCCGGCGATCACGCCGAGGCCACCGAAGCCGATCGCGATAGGCACGTTGAACCAGGAGCAGAGCAGCGCGGTCAGGGCGCCCTTCCGGTCCCGGAGCATGCCGGTGTAGAGCCAGGCCGCGAAGTTGGGGAAGCTGGGCGGGTGCAGCGGTTGCCGGGGCTGCGGAACCGGGAGGATCACCCGGTCGGCGGCCATCACCTGCCCGCAGACGCACTGCCCACTGGCGGCGTCCACCGGATTGCCGCAGCCCGAACACAGCACAGACAGCCCCCAGTCCCCGTTGGAATGCAGGATTATGTCACGACATCGATGAGCGCGATGTCCCCTTAAGGACACGCGGGGTCACGGCGTTGACAATGGATTCCCGATGAACACGGGCACCCTCACAGGTGTCTTTCAGATGAACAGTCACTAAGATGCGCGCATATGGGTCTGCAACCACCAGAGTTCTCCACCGAGCTCTATCGCGTCGTCGTCGGGATGGCCGGCCGATCGCCGGAGAGTGTCCAGTGGTTCATGGAGCACTTCACCGAGTTCTCGATCATCATCCTGCTCGGGATCGTGGTGTGGCTGTGGTGGCGGGCCCGGCACGCGAGCGCCACCACCATGGCCTTGGCCGTGACCGCACCCGCCGCCGGGGTGATCGCCTACCTGACCAGTGAGGTCAGCAAGACGTTCCTGACCGAGGAGCGTCCCTGCCGCGCCGTCGGCCTGCCGATCGTGGCGGCCGAGTGCCCGCCGGTGGGTGACTGGTCGTTCCCCAGCAACCACTCCACGATCGCCGGCGCGCTGTTCGTCGCCGCGTTCCTGGTGTCGTGGCGGTGGGGCCTGATCGCCCTGCCGGTCGCCACCGTGGCGGCGTTCTCCCGGGTGTTCGTCGGCGTCCACTACCCCCATGACGTGCTCACCGGCTACCTGCTCGGAGCCACCGTCACCGTCACGGTCACCCTGCTGCTGGCCCGGCACAGCGCCCGCCTGGTCGGCTGGGGACGGTCCCGGCCCGCGTTCGCCTGGGCTCTCGGCCCCGGCCTGCCCGATCACCAGACCCCCGCGCCGGTACGACAGTTCGCCGGAACCGGAGCCACCCGGCACTGACCCGGCTCGACGGCGGAGGGGTGTCGTCCCGCACCGGGAAGGCCGCCCACCGCCCACCGGAGGCGGCCCGTTTCAAGAACCGGGCATCGTGGTGGATCACTCCGCTGTGGCCGCCGCCCCTCGGAGGACCGCGTCGACCAGGGTCTCGGGGAAACTCTCGTCGGGGACTACCGGGTTCAGGCGGAGCATCGACTGGATCATGCCGGGGGCGGACAGCATCAACTGGGTCAACTCGACGTCCAGGTCGGGTCGCAGCTCACCGGTGGCGATGCCGCGGCGCAGGACCTCCCGGGTGACCTCGCGGCGGGGTTCGATGAAGTCGTGGTACATCCGGGCCAGCTCGGAGTCGCGGATCAGATCGGGCAGCAGGCAGGCGGTGACCTTGCTGTAGCGCTGCGCGCGGGGTGTGCGGTGCGCCCGGGCCAGGGCGATCAGGTCGTCCCGGACCGATTGCCCGGCGAGTTCCGGCAGGGGGCCCTTCATCGACCGGACCGCGTCGATCAGCAGTGCCTCCTTGTTGGGCCACCGGCGGTAGATGGTCGCCTTGCCGACTCCCGCTTTGGCGGCCACCGCCTCGATCGAGATGGCGGCGGCGCTCTGCCCGTCGCTGAGCATCCCGAGCACCGCGTCGAGGATGCTCTCGTCGGCCTGGGCGTTGCGGGGCCGGCCAGGAGCTTTCCGCTCCTGGCCGGCCGTGGCGCTGCTGTTCATGTGGTTCATTGTTGCCGGTCGGTTACGCGTCGGCCAGTTCGTGTTCGGGTTTCGCCTCCGTCTCGGCCACCCGGCGGCCGGGCAGCCAGAGCACCGCCACCAGGGCGCCGAGCAGGGCGAACACGGTCGAGCCGATGGCCGCGTAGTGCATGGCCGTGACGAACGCCGCATTGGCGCCGTCCAGCAGGGCGGTCGCGGCCGGGCCGGCTTCTCCGGCGACCGCGTAGGCGCCGGCGATGGATTCCCGGGCCACGTCGGCGAGCGGGCCGGGCAGGGCAGCCGGTGCGGTCAGATGGTCGCGGTAGACCGAGGAGACCACGGCACCGAGGACCGCCACGCCGAGGGCGCCGCCGAGCTGGCGGATGGTGTTGCTGACGGCCGAGCCGACGCCGGCCTTCTCCCGGGGCAGCGACGCCATGATCGCCTCGGTGGCCGGCGGCATCACGTTGGCCATGCCCACGCCCTGCACGAAGAACGCCACCGCGACCACGGCGATCGGGGTGTCCTCGCCGATGAACACCCAGATCGCGAGGGCGGCCGAGACCAGCAGCAGGCCGACGGTGCTGACCGCCTTGGGGCCGAACCGTTTCACCATCGAGGAACTGGCCGGGGCGAAGATGAGCTGGCCGAGGGCGAACGGGACGAACAGCGCGCCGGAGGCGAGCGGGCCGTAGCCGCGGACCATCTGCAGGTAGAACGCGCCGAAGAACATCGAGCCCATGGCCGCGAAGAAGACCAGGCCGATGATGCCGGTGGAGGCGGAGAACTGCCGGCTGCGGAAGAGGCGGACGTCCAGCGAGGGGTGGTCGATGCTGCGCTCGTAGAAGACGAAACCGATCAGGATCAGCAGGCCGGCGGTGAGCGTGGACCAGGCGGCCGGTTCGCCGAAGCCGTCTTCACCGCCCTTGATCACACCGTAGGTGAGCAGGGTGAGGCCGGCGATCGAGAGCAGTACCCCGATCACGTCGATGCGGCCGGGCTTCGGGTCGCGGGACTCCGGGACGAGGATCGCCACCAGGGTCACGCCGGCGATCACGATGGGCACGTTGATCAGGAAGACCGAACCCCACCAGAAGTGTTCGAGGAGCACTCCACCGAGCACCGGCCCGATGGCGACGGCGAGGCCGACGGCGCCGGCCCAGACGCCGATGGCCCGGGGCCGTTCGCGCGGGTCGAAGACGTTCGCGATGATCGACAGGGTGGCCGGCATGACGGCCGCGGCGCCGAGGCCCATCAGGGCGCGGGCGGCGATCAACTGGTCCGGCGCGGTCGCGTAGGCGGAGATCAGCGAGGCGATGCCGAAGACGGTGAGGCCGACGGTCAGGCTGAGGCGTCGGCCGAGACGGTCGGCGAGGATGCCGGCGGTGAAGAGCAGACCGGCGAAGACGAGGGTGTACGAGTTGATCGCCCACTCGAGTTCGCTCTGGGTGGCGCCGAGTCCCCGGTCCGGGTCGGCGATGGTGCTCATCGCGACGTTGAGCACCGTGTTGTCGAGCACGACCACCAGCAGGCTGATGACGAGTACGCCGAGGATGGCCCAGCGCCGGGGATGCCCGGTCTGGGGCTGAGGTTGGGTGACCATGTGCGGGTTCCCCCGAGAGACTTTTCGAAACGGAACCGTTCCGTTTCACAAAGCAAGCTAACGCCTGGCTCTGCTTAACGGAACGGTCCCGTATCGAAAGTGTCGCCGGTCACCGGGCGGAATAAACTCAGCCGGCCTGGGTCAGGATGTCGTTGACGATCTTCTGAACCGGGGACTTGGTCTCCGGCCGGCTGTAGGTCCCCACCGCCACCTGCCACTTCTTACCGGCGGCGTCGGTGATGTAGTGGCTCATGTCGAGAACGTAGCGGCCGTCGGCGTTGCGGGCCACCTCCACGTAGGAGGTGCCGACACCGCGGTTGACGATCTGCGCGCCCTTGTCGAACCAGTCCTTGTCAAGGGCCAGGACGTCGGCGGTCCCGCACGAGTTGGGGCAGGGGCGCAGCATGAACTGGAGCCGTTTGGTGCGGTCCGGCTCGGGCGCGCTCGCGTCGAACGGGTTGCCCTCGTCGATGCAGACCCACGCCTTCGCGCCCTCGATGTCGATCTTGCCGGGCAGGCAGCCCCAGGTGGGCGGGGTCCGGAAGGCGAACGGCACTCCGGAGATCGCCATCGTGTACGTCTTGTCGCTCGCGGTCCACGACGGCCCGACCAGGGTGCGCGCGGGCACCGACTTCAACGTGGGCTTGGCGGCGGCGGAGGTGGCCGCGCCCGACGGGGAGAGGTCGGGCGGCGCGAGGGAGGACAGATCGGGCAGTGCGGGCAACGACGGCTGCGGCGGCAGCGCGGTACCCTCCCGCTCGGTGGGGCTGTCCAGGCTGAAGACGCCGAGCAGGCCGACGACGCAGAGCAGCACCGCGAGCGGGACGGTCATCAGGGCGACCGCGGCGGCCTGGCCCCGGAACCGCTGCGGCGGCGGACCGATCGTTCCGCCGAGCCAGGCGATCATCGGCGCCCGGTACTCGACCTCCACCACCTGTCCGGCGTACACCGGCACCACCGTGTCGGCGGGCCCGATGCGTGGCGGGATCAGGTAGGGCACGTGGGCGTGCACGTGGTGCTGGCCGGGTGGCATCGGGATGACGGTGCGCCCCCACCCCGCCTTGACCCGGTGCCCGTTGATGCCCAGGTACGGCTGGAACAGGCCGATCAGGAACGCCAACCAGTGGTAGCGCATCGTGACGGCGATCGCCCCGTTGTTCGGGTCCACCGGCGGGTACTGCTGGTCGTACATGGCGTTCCTCCCCCAGGTTCGACCCGGGAGTATACGTAGGGTCAGCTCACCGTCCGACCCGGCGACCGCCCGGGAGCACGCTGAGACGTCGACGGCCGGCCATACCCGAGCCTCCCCGGCGACACTGCCGGGGAGGCTCGGGACGGTGACCGGCTCAGAGACGCGGATCCTCCTGGACCGACAGGGCGCTGAGGATCGGGTCGCCCTCACCCTTCTCCCGGTTGAACACGATCGTCAGATCGCCGCCGGTGTGCTCGACGGTGACCCGGTTCGTGTCGGCGGTCAGGGCACCCACCTCGGCCTGCACGTCGTGGTCGTGGAGCAGGACCCGGCCGCCGGCCAGCACGTCGAAGGCACGTCTACCGGCCTTGACCTTCTCGATCTCCGCGAAGTCGAGGCCGATCCGGTAGGTCCCGGCCGGCGCGTTCTTGAACACGTAGCGGAACGTCTCGCCGGTCCGCTGGCTGCGGAACAGCGCGTCGTCCTCGGTGCCGGCGATGGCGGCCCTGGTGGTACTCGTCCTGCCGCCGACGTATCCCCAGGATCGGGAGCCGAGCGCCTGGTCGGGTGACCAGGAGAAGCCGTCGGTACCGAGGTGTCCCGGTCCACCGGCGTCGACGGCCTTCCGGTAGGCCGAGGTCGCCAGGCGTACCGGCTTGACCTGGTTGTCGCCCTTTCCGGCGTTGGACGCCACGAGCAGGTCCCCGACGAGTACACCGGGGTCGATGCCGGTGTTGTCGGCGGTCACCGTGACCGTGGTGGACGTGCCGGTCGCGAGCGTGACCGTGCCGGTCGCGGCCGGGCCGGTGAGGGTCAGCCACGGCAGGTCGGCGGACTGCTCGCTGATCCGGACCGCCAGCGGGGCGGAGCCGCTGTTGGTGACGGTCACGTTCGCCGTCGCCTTCCGGTTCCGGTCGAGCAGCCAGTCGAGGTCCCCGCTGGTGACGGTGGCGATTCCCGTGGTCAACGCCGTGTCCACCACCGCGGCCTGGTCCTTGCCGGTGATGGTCACCGGGTGGCTCACGGTGACATAGTTCGGTGCCGCCACCTGCACGGTGTTCGCGCCGACCAGCGCCTGGGCCTTCCACCGGCCCTTCACGTCGGTCGTGATGACTCTCTCGCCCAGCGTGATGATCGCGCCCTCGATCGGCTTGCCGTCGTTGGCGTCCGTGACCGTGCCCTCGATCGTGCCCGCGGCCGGGAGCGTGTACTCCAGGCCCAGGCCGGCTTTCAGGACCGGCTGGTCGACGGAGTGCTGGAGCGCGGGGTTACGGGTGAGGCTCTCCACACCGACCGTCGCCGACGAGCCCTTGGTCAGGGGATTCTCGCCGCCTACGCCGTCGCCGTAGCCGATCTGGATACGGCCGTCGGCGATCAGCGTGACCGAGAAGCTGACGCGCGCCGTCCGGTCGCTGTAGAAGGTGACGCCGCGCCACTCGACGACCTGCGCCGCCACCCCGTCCACCTCGGTCGTACCGAAGTAGATGTTCGCCCCGTCGTCGACGATGAGGTCGTCCCAGAACGGGTAGACCGCGTCGATCGGGTACGAGGACGGGAGCGCCGTGTTGTCGCCCGAGGTGTAGGCCCGGTCGAAGGTGAGCGTGCCGTTCGTCGTCACGCACACGCCGTCCCAGGTGGTGTCGTAGAACGGCTGGCGGTAGTCGCCGTCGAACCACAGCGGGCCACACAGGTCGTCACCATGCCAGCCGGACTCCACCGTGCCCTGGCGGTAGAGCCCCTCGGTCACCTTCATCGTGTACGAGCGGCCGGCGGGCGCCACCGGCACGGGACCGGGGTCCGGCTGTTCGGGCTGGGGTTCCGGCTCCGCCTCGTCGGCACGCGGGTCGAGCGTCACCCGCAGCGCGGCGATGCTCGGGGCTCTCAAGCCCTTCGAGCCCCGCAGCTCCACGGTCAGCGGGCCGCCCTCGTGGTTCACGACGGCCTTGCGCCAGTCGGCGGTGTTCGGGCCCACGGCCGCGGCCGGGTCGTACGCGTAATCCGTCAGCGCCCCGTCCACGAGCACGTCGAACACCCGATTCTCCCGACCCCCCTTCTCGATCTCGGCGAACCCGAGGTCGATCGCGTAGGTGCCCTTCGGCGCGTCCGGGAAGCGGTAGAACAGAGACTTGTCCCCGGTGGTGCGCTGGGACTGGAACAGGGCGTCGTCCGTCGTACCGGAGATCGGGCTCTTGGTGGTGATGGTCCTGGTCCTGCCCTCGTAGCCCCACGTCTTCTTGCCCGCGGCCTGGTCGGCGGACCAGGTGTAACCGGAGCCGTCGGTGAGTTTCGCGCCGCCGGAGTTGACGCCGACCTGGTACTTCGTGGTCGTCAGCGTCACCGGGACGTAGACCTTGGACTGACGTCCGGAGTCGGACCGGACCACGATGTTCGCGCCCTGGACCCCGGGCTCCGCACCCTTCGCGGAGATCGAGACCCGCACGGTCGCGGACTGGCCGGGGGCGAGGGTGCCGCCGGCCGCGGAGAGCGAGAGCCACGGCAGGTCGGTGAGCAGGTCGTCCTCGACGTCGACGAGCACGACGTCGTCGGCGATCTGGTCGGCCGCCCACAGCGCTCCGGTGGCGTCGGTCTCCAGGCCGCCGCCCTGGCCGGCCTTCTGGCCCGGGAACCACCACGCGTTCACCAGCGAACAGTCGACCGGGTCGACCTGCAGCAGGCGGGTGGGCCGGTTCGCGGTGAGGTCGGTGTACCAGATCGTGTCCGACGCCTGGTTGTAGGCCAGGCCCATCACCTCGGGCAGCGGCGGGGCGCAGAACGACAGGAGTGTGCCCGGCTTGTCGTGCGACGTGCCGGCGACGGTTCCGATCATGCCGTTGCGGCGTCCGCCGACGTAGAAGACGTCCCGGGCCGGGTTGTAGGCGAGACCGGTCAGCTGGAGCGTGGACCAGTCACCCTTGACCTGCCGCGTCTCCTTGCCGGTCTCCCGGTCGAAGCAGTGGATGTAGCTGGCCGGGCTGTCCTCCATCTGGCACATGTCACCGGTGTGCGTGTCCAGGGCCATGTCGAACGCCCGGTAGTCGGGGTTCCACGACGCGTCGAAGACCTTCCCGGTCTTCCTACCGGTGACCGTCCAGGCGGTGTTGGTCCGGGCCACGTAGTCGTGGACCCAGACGTCGCCGTCGTACCCGATACCGGACGGTTCCTTCTCCGCGATCGTGCCGGGGATGGAGATCCGGGTGATGACGTCGCCGCCGGAGGTCGCGCCCACCTTGGCGGCGGCTTGCGCCTCCGCGCTGCTCGACGTGGCGGGCTTGCCGTCGATGTTCGACTGTCTCATGCCGCTCGCCCCGGCCTTCCACGCGGCGAGGTCGATCGTGCTGGCCGCGCCGGTGCCGGTGCGCGCGGTGGCTCCGGCGGTGTCCAGCTCGGGGTGCCGCGCGGCTTCGCCCAGGTGGTACGTCAGGGGCGCGGATCCGTTGTTGGTCAGCGTGAGCGAGCCCGTGCCGTTCTGGCCGGTGCCCAGCAGCGCGTCGAGGCCGTCGGTCTTCAGCCCGGTGGCGCCGGTGGTCAGGCGTACGTCGATCGCAGCCTTCGCGTAGAGCCTGTCCAGCACGAAGGGGTACGTCGCGGTCGTGTAGTCCGGCGCCTCGACCGTCATGGTGTACTCGCCCACCGGCAGCTGCCGGTGCACGAGCCCGGTCCCGCCGGTGGTGACGCTCTCGACCAGCCCGTTCCTGTCGCTGAAGGAGACCTTCGCACCGGCGACCGGCAGCCCGTCGTTGCGGTCGGCGACTGTCGCGTCGAGATACCCGAAGTCGGGCATGTCGTACGTGACGATCATGCCGTCGCGCAGCACCGGGGAACTGTCGGAGAACCGGATGCCGTCGACACCGGCCCAGCCCTGGATACCCGTGACGGCGTGCTTGCCGGCGGTCACCGGGTCGTCGGATCCGATGCCGTCGCCGTACCCGAAGATCATCGTGCCGGAGCGGGTGAGCGTGGCCGAGAAGTTGACCGGCGCCGTGTACTCCGACCTGCTCGGATAGGCCCAGAGCCGGGCGTTGCGGTACTCGACGACGAACGCGTCCTCACCGTTGACCTTGGTGGCCGCCGTGAAGACACCGCCGCCGGGGGCGAACTCGACGGGGGTCTGGACGTACAGCGGGAAGATGCCCGCGCCGCCGTAACCCGGTCCGGTGCTGCCGTCCGGGGCGATGACGCCGCGCAGGCCGATGCCGAGGGTGTCGTGGCTGCCGTTGTACAGCGCGATCGGGAACGGCAACTGCACCGTGGTCCACACACCACTGGTGAAGGTGACCTGTTCGGTGCCGCGCAGGTATTCGCCCTCGGTGACGGCACAGCGGTAGCCGCCCTCGTCGACGACGATCCCGACCGGGATCTCCGACGGCTCGTTCCGTGCGGCGACGGTCAACGGGACCGTGCTGGGCGAGAAACAGGCGTTGGGCGTGACGGCCACCTGGTAGGTGCCCTCGGGGACGGCGGTGATCGTGAACGCGCCGTCGGCGCCGGTACGGACCGCCTTCAGCGGCGTGCCCTTGACCGCGACGTCGGCGTTCGCGACGGGCTGCTTCTTGTCGTCGACGACCCGGCCGCTGATGTCGTGCTTCGCGGCGGCGGTGAGCGGCAGCGTGACGGCGGTGTCCCGGCCGACGGTGATCGTGACGTCGGCGGTCGCGGTCAGGTAGCCGAAGGCCCTGGTGCTGAGCCGGTAGTCGCCGGCCGGGAGGTTCGTGGTGAACCGGCCCTTCTCATCGGTGCCGATCGACCGGCTGAACGGCCCGCTGATCGTGACCTCGGCGGCCGGGACCGCAGCGCCGCCGGCGGTGACGACACCGGTCAGGGTGCCGCCCTTGCGGGGCGCCAGCTCCAGCAGTCGGACGAGGTCGAGCCGGCCCTCGCCGTACTTGTTGTTGACCTCGGCGGTGCCACCGCACTCGGTGTCGTCGACGTCGGTGGCCGACGCGCCGAGCAGCCGACGGGTCTCGTCGATCTGCCCGATCAGGGTCGGGTCGTAGCTCCAGAGCGCCGCGACGGCGCCGGCGACGTGCGGGGACGCCATCGACGTACCGGACATCTCGCCGTAGGTGTTGTTCGGGTACGACGAGCGGACACCGGCGCCCGGGGCGGAGATCTCCGGTTTGATCCGGCCGCTCTCGCCCTCGCCCTTGCGGGAGAACGACGCGAGTGTGCCGTCCGAGGAGTAGGCGCCGACCGAGTAGGCGCTCTCCGCGGAGCCGGGCGAGGAGACGGTGTCGCAGGCCGCGAACGGCGAGGTGTTCCCCGACGACCAGGTGCTGAAGATGCCCGCCGCGGTCCAGGCCTCGTCGATGGCCCGGAAGAAGGTGTTGAAGTCGTGTTCGGCGCTCTGCCCCCACGAGTTGTTGACGACGTGCGGGCGCTTGGCCGGGTCGGGGTTGTTCCCCTGCAGGTCGGTCGGCGCGAGCAGCCACCAGCCGGACCGCAGCAGCGACTCGGCACCGCTGTCACTGCAGCAGCCGTCCGTCGCGATCCACCGTGCGTCCGGTGCGACGCCGACGTGCTCGGTGCCGTCGTCGCCGACCATGGTGCCCATGGTGTGCGTGCCGTGCCCGTCGTCGTCGCAGGGCGCGCCTGCGCACGAGGTCCGGGTGGCCATCCAGTTGTAGTCGTGGTCGACGGTGCCGTCCGGCTTCGTGCCGCGGTATTGGCGTACCAGCGCGGGATGGTCGAACTGCACACCCGAGTCGAGGTTGGACACGGTGATCCCGGCGCCGGTGGCGCCCATCGCCCACGCCTCCGGGGCCTTGATCGACTCCAGGCCCCAGGTGACGGCGCCGGCCTTCGCCGCGGACCGCTCGGCGCTGACCTTCTCCTCCACCGGTTCGACCAGCGCGACCTGCGGGGTCGCGTGGATCTCGGCGACCTGTGTGCGCGCCGCCACGTCGAGGGCGAGCTTCTCGGTGCCGCCCTTGACCAGCACGGCGTTGGCGATCGGGTAGGAGGTGTACTTGACGCCGGCCCGGTCGAGTTCGGCGGCGACCGATGCGGTGGACTGCTTCGCCGCGGCGGTCAGCGCGTCGTAGACGAATCTGCCGCGAGCGGTCCAGTCGGCGATCTTCCTCGCCGGGGCGAGGTCGGCGCCGGTCTCGAAGGTGATCCAGAAGTCGGAGGACGGCTGCGTGCGGAAACGGTCCGTCAGGGTCGGCGCGATCTTACCGGCGGTACCGGGCTCGGCCGCGTACGCCGGGAGTGGCTGGAGCATGCTCAGACCGACCGTCACGGCCAGCGTCGCAGCAAGGGCTGTGAATCTCATGGGATCCCTTCCGCCTACACGGGTTGGTAGGGGTCGTGGCTCTCGGGGGCGTCGTCGGGGGTGTCGTCCGGCGGCTCCGGCGGCGACTCGAGAGGTGGCGGGTCCTCGGTGGCGGGCTGCTCAGGCATGCATCGGCCGATGGCTATGGATCATGCAGCCATGCTCGGGCGGAACGAGTGCCCTTAGCTATCCGGCGGATACGTCAAAATTCACGAACACACCGGCTTCCACGGCCTTGACCGCGAGCGCTGTCCGGGAACTGACCTGTAGTTTTCGCATCGCCGCGCGCAGCTGCTGATCCACGGTGGCCGGAGACTTGGACAGGATCCGGCTGATCTCCCGGTTCGTCTTGCCCGCGACGACCAGCTGGACCACGTCGAGCTCGCGCGGGGAGAGCTGGTCGCCGTACCCGCGCCGGCCGCCGCGCCACAGTCGCGGGACCTCGGCGCCGTG
>DATMVU010000882.1:0-39780 GCA_035562875.1 Actinoplanes sp.
CGCCCCACACCCTGCGATCCCGCCCGGAACCCGGCGACCCCGCCCCAGCACAACCCGGCCCACACCCGGTGATCCCGCCATCGGAACGCACTCCCCAGCCCGACCCGCCCGGCACCCGAGAGCCACCGCGAGCACACCGTCGCCGACTGTGTGCCCCGCCGTCGCCCCGAGGTCTGTTCTCGTCCACCGAAGGCAGCGGGCGCACTCCCGCGACTGGCCGACCACTCCCCTCCATCGATCTTGGTGAACCACCCACCCCATTCGGTGGCCGACAAACCAAGATCGCCGGGCCTGCTCCCGGCCACCCGGATCTTGGTCGACTGACCACCGATTCCGGTGGTTGACCAACCAAGATCGAGGCCGCCCGAACCCAAGGCGAGCCGCCCGAACACAAGAGTGAGGCCGTCGAGACCCCGGGCCGAGGCCATCGGGACCCCGGGCACCAGGAACCAAGCACTGGGCACTGGGCACTGGGCACTGGGCACCGGGCACCGGGCACCGGGCACCGGGCACCGGGCACCGAGGATTGACGTCTGGACCCGCAAGATTCCCCCGGTGCCGGGCAGGTCGCCACAATCTCCAGTTCGTGCCGCCCCGGCGACGCGAGATGCCCGCCAGCGTGCACGCATCGGCATCGTTTGCTCCGACCGGGAATCGTCGGCTGCCACCTGATCGCAAGATCGCGCGACGAACCAATACCACCAGGAAAACGGGCTCCATCCGAAGGAGAACCGACCAAGATCTGCTGGGCAGGGCGTAGCGGAGCAGAGCGGAGCGGGCCAGGCCAGGGCGAAGCGGAGCAGAGCAGAGCGGGCCAGGCCAGGGCGAAGCGGAGCAGAGCAGAGCGGGCCAGGGCAGGGCGGGGCCAGGAACGAGGACGGGGACGCGGGTCGCCGACCTTGGTAAAACAACCACCGGAAACGGCTGCAGGCCGACCAAGATCTGCGGGACAGGGAAAGGGACCACGGGTCGCGGAACGCGGGTCGCGGACCACGGAACGCGGACCACAGGTCGCGGAACGCGGACCACAGGTCGCGGAACGCGGACCACAGGTCGCGGAACGCGGGTCTTGACGGAAGGACTGCTGGGCACTGCGGGTGGGGTACCGGATCACGCAGCTCGCCGATACGCGCGGTCCGCAGGGACTGTCGCATCGGCGATGACGGATGGGGAGGGCCGGGTATGGACGGTGGCGGCCTGCAACCGGTCCAGGGGCATGATGTCGGCGTTCAGGGCGGCGGCCAGCTTGCCGGCCAGGCCGAGACGGATCGGGCCCGATTCGCAGTCGACGACCACGCTGGAGACTCCGGACAGGGCCGGGACGAGGCGCAACGGGTCGGGGCCGCTGGTGGCGCGGCCGTCGGTGACCAGCACCAGCAGGGGGCGGCGGCGGGGGTCGCGGCGGCGTTCGGTGGCGATGGTCGCGGCGGCGGCCCGGAGGCCAGCGGCGAGCGGGGTGCGGCCACCGGTGCGCAGGGCGGCCAGCCGCTGGACGCCGACCTCGTGGCTGGAGGTGGGCGGCAGCACCACCTCGGCGTCACTTCCCCGGAAAGTGATCATGCCGATTCGGTCCCGGCGCTGGTAGGCGTCCCGCAGCAGGGACAGCACCGCCGTTTTGACCAGGGTCATCCGCTTGCGGGCGGCCATCGATCCGGAGGCGTCCACCACGAAGAGCACGAGGTTCGCCTCCCGCCCCACGTGCACCGACTCCCGCACGTCCCGGGGCAGCACCCGGATCACCGGCCCGGCCATACCGCCACCCGCGGAGGCGACCGAGCCGCCGTCGAGAGCGGAGGCGACCGAACCGCCGTCAAGAGCAGAGACGACCGAGCCGCCGTCAAGAGCGGAGGCGACCGAACCAGGGTCGAAAGTGGAGACGACACACCCAGCGTCAAGAGTGGAGACGACCGGACCACCGCTGGGAAGAGCGGCCGGGAGTGCCGGGAACGGCGTGGTGGCGGCTTCGAGGGCGGTTCGGTCCAGGGCTGCCCGGAGAGTCGCGAACAGGTGCGGGGCTCCGGAGAGTTTGCCCTGGGGAAGGCGGCTTCCGACGACCCGGCCGCGGCGGGCGAACGCCGGGGAACGACGGCCTGCGTGGCCGCCTTCGCCGCGGGCCGCGATCCGCAGCGTGCGGGTGCGGTAGGCGGCTCCGGCAGCCACCGCAGTGCCCTGAGCGGGACGGTTGTCGCCGCTGGAGCCGGTGGGCGGCGGGGTGTCGGTGGTGGACGGGGCGGGGCTCGTACCGGCGGAGGGGTTGGGGGAATCGGCCGGGCCGCCGGTGTCACGCGGGCCGGGACCGCCGCCGTCCGGACCGCCATCGCCGCCGTCACCGGGTCCGTCGGGATCGTCGTCGGGGTCACCGGAAGGGGAATCGGAGGAGGAATCGGACAGGGAATCGGAGGAGGCTTCGGCCGCGCGGTCGTCTTGGGCCTGGCGTTCGGCTTCAGCGAGGGCCTCGTCGAGTTTCTCCTCGTCGGTGCCGGGCGGGTCGAGCGGGTCGGTGCGCCGGCGGTGTGGCAGGGCGAGCCGGGCCGCGTCACGGATGTCGTCGGCGGTGACCCGGTCGCGGCCGTGCCAGGCGGCCAGGGCGACGGCGCAGCGGGCGACGACGATGTCGGCGCGCATGCCGTCGACGCCGTAGGCGAGGCAGACACGGGCGATGCGGTCGAGTTCGGCGTCGGGCAGGGCGACTGCCGGGAGTCGGCCGCGGGCGGCGGCGATGCGGGCGGCGTAGTCCTGTTCGTCGGCGGCGAACCGGGCGGCGAAGACGTCGGGGCCGGCCTCGTAGGCGAGCCGGCGGCGGACCACCTCGGCACGCTGGCGGGCGTCCCGCGGGGCGGCGACGGTCACCACCAGGCCGAACCGGTCGACGAGTTGCGGCCGCGGTTCGCCCTCCTCCGGGTTCATGGTGCCGACCAGCAGGAACCGGGCTGCGTGTTTGACCGAGACGCCGTCGCGTTCGACGTGGGCGCGGCCCATCGCGGCGGCGTCCAGGAGCAGGTCGACGAGGTGGTCGGGCAGCAGGTTGACCTCGTCGACGTAGAGGACACCCCGGTGGGCGGCGGCGAGCAGGCCGGGCTCGTAGGCCTTGACCCCGTCGCTGAGGGCGCGCTGCAGGTCGAGGGTGCCGACGACCCGGTCCTCGGTCGCGCCGACGGGTAGTTCCACGAGGCTGGCGGGCCGGGCGGCGGACGGTCCACCGGGAGTGTGCGGGCCGTCGGGGCAGCCGGGGTCGGGGGCGGCGGGATCGCAGGCGAACCGGCAGCCGGACACCACGTCGACGTGCGGGAGCAGACCGGCGAGGGCCCGGACCACGGTGCTCTTGGCGGTGCCCTTCTCACCCCGGACGAGGACTCCGCCGACGGCCGGGGAGACCGCGGTGAGCAGCAGGGCCAGGCGGAGATCGTCGAGGCCCACCACGGCCGAGAACGGGTACGGAGTCGTCACCAGGGTCCCTTCCGGCGGGTGTCCACGCCCGCGCGTCGGTTGTCGCGAGCGGCCGGAGTCTCCTGGCTCCCGGAACCCCGAAGTGCCCCGGTCACAGTGGCGGGACCGTCCCGGATTCGCACCGGGTTCCTCCGCAACCGCTCGCCGCCCACTCTTCCCGACCTCCTAGCCGCACGTCAACGCGGGGTCCGTCACCCCAGGATGCGCCCGGCGACGGACCGGGCGACGGCCGCGGTCTGCTCCAGGGTGAGTGGCGCCCCGTCCGGGTCGAGCGGCTTGTTCGCCGCGAACCTGTTGCTCACCATCACCGACAGCACCCGTTTGTCGGGCAGTTCGACCGAGGCGGTGTGGCGGTTCCGGCCGGCGCTCTCGGTCTTCATCCGCCGCCCGTCAGGAAGCGTCTCGACGGCGCAGACCGGCCGGTTCGCGGGGCAGGTGAAGTAGTTCTCCCAGTATTCCGCCATCGACGCGGCGACCTTCTCGCCGTCGCACTGGACGACCGCGCCCGGGGCGCACGGGGTGGGTGAGGAGATGAGGAACCGGAGCATGCCGCGCCGGTCGCCGTTCTCGACTCCCTGGCTGCCGCCGTAGAGCTGCTGCGCGACGTCGGCAGCGGTCTTGCCGGTGATCATGGGCGGCTCCCCGTCGGCGGCGGTGTGCCGGAAGAGCCGCTGCCAGCGGGCGGCCGGTTCGGTGGTCCGGAGCGCGTCGTCGAGGGCCTGTTCCAGTTGCCGGGCGGTCTCCTTGACCGATGCGTCGGTGTCCGAGACCAGGCGGAAGCCGCCGGCCTCGGCGGCCGGCGGGGAGGTGGCGGGATTCTGGACGACGAGACCGGCGACCACACCGATGGCGACGATCCCGGCGAGCCGCAGGCCGAACCGGCGCCGTTTCTCCCGTCTGATGATGCCGCCGACGTCGACGGTGCTGGGCGGGGCGTCCTCGACGAGTTCGTCGAACAGCTGCTTGTTCATCGATTCCCCGTTCACGCGCGCAGGGCGGACAGGCCGCGGGAGGTCTGGCTCTTGACGGTGCCGACGGAGATCCCGAGAATCTCGGCGGTCTGTTCGGCCGAGTAGTCGAAGTAGAAGCGCAGGATCAGCACGGCCCGCTGGCGGGGCCCGAGGGAGGCGAGCAGGGCGGCCAGGGAGGTGCGGTCGTGCACCCGGTCGACGGCGTCTTCCGGCTGGTCGGGCAGGGTTTCGGCGGCCCGTTCCCGGCGCCAGGGCCGGCGTCGTTCGTCGAGCCAGGTCCGGGTCAAGACCTTCTGGGCGTACGCGTCCGGATTGTCGGCGTGGCGGACGGCTCGCCAGTGCCGGTACAGCTTGGTGATCGCCATCGACACCAGGTCGTCGGCGGTGTGCCAGTCGGAGCACAGCAGGTAGGCGGAACGCCGCCACCGTTCCATGCGCTGTTCCACGAACTCGTGGAACTCACGGTCGTCCGCTCGGGACACGGAGGGGTCCTTCCGGTGGGGGCGGGCATCGGCACGGGTACGACGCGGCCCCCACCGGGCCGGGTTGCACGGGCTCAGGAACGGACGGCCTTCTCGGTGCCGGGGAGGGGTTCGGGGGCGATCCGGTCGAGTTCGGTGACCACGTCGAGGACGGCGAGCGCGGACTTCTCGACAAGCGGGCGCAGCCTGCGGTAGAGGGCGGCATCCTGCGGGTCGGGCCGGGTGACGTCACCGGTGGGCACGACAGCCGCCGCCCGGTCCAGGTCGGGGAGTTCGCCGAGGGCGTGCCGGGCGAGCAGGCAGGCGCCGAGCGCGGTGCCCTCGGGGACGTCGGCGACGGTCACCGGCAGGTCGAGTGCCGAGGCGAGCACGCTGATCCACAGGGGGGAGGCGGCGGCCCCGCCGGTGGCGCGGATCTCGGTGAGCGCTGCGCCTTCGGTGTCGAACGAGTCGCGGACCAGGGCGAGCTGCTGGCAGACGCCTTCGACTGCGGCTCGGACCAGGTGCGGGCGGCCGTGTTCGCGGCGCAGTCCGAGGTAGGCGCCGCGCATGCCGGGCCGCCACCAGGGTGCCCGTTCGCCGAGCAGGTACGGCAGGCAGAGCAGGCCTTCACTGCCGGCCACGACGGCGGCAGCCTCGTCGAGGAGCGCGGCGTCCCGATCGTCGTCGGAGGCACCGGCGTCCCCGGAGAGCGCCTCGCCGGCCCACCGCACCACCGATCCGGCGTTGTTGACGGCCCCGCCGATGACCCACCGGTCCTCGGTGAGCGCGTAACAGAACAACCGCCCGGCTTTGTCGCTGGTGGGCGCGTCGACCACGGTCCGCAGCGCCCCACTGGTGCCGAGCGACACCGCCCCGATCCCCTGCGACACCGCGCCGACGCCGAGGTTGGCGAGCGGCCCGTCGGCGGCACCGATGATCAGCGGAGTCTCCACCGGCAGCCCGGCGGCGACGGCGACCGAGCGGTCGAGCGTGAGCTGATGAATTGTCGGGACGACTTCGGCGAGCTGCTCCGGGCGTACCGCGGCAATCGAGAGGGCGTCCTGGTCCCACCGCCGTGAGTGGATGTCGTAGAGCCCGGTGCCCGAGGCGACCGACAGGTCGACGAGGAAGGGACCGCCGGCCAGGGCGGCGACGACCAGCTCCTTGACCCCGCCCCAGCGTGGTGTGTCCCGGAGCAGAGCCGGGTCCTCGTCGGCCCACCAGGCGAGTTTGGTCAGCGGTGACATCGGGTGTACGGGCGTGCCGGTGCGGGCCTGGAGTTCGCGCGCGTGCCCGTCGGCGACGATGCGTTCGCACTGTCCGGCAGCCCGGTTGTCGGCCCAGGTGACGACGGGGCCGCGCGGGCTGCCGTCGGCGTTCATCGGGACGAGGGCGTGCAGGAAGGAGCTGAGACTGATCGCGATCACCCGGTCGCCGCGCTCGCGGCAAGCGGCGGCCACCTCGATCAGGGCCTGGCGGGCGGCGTCGGTGATCGCAGAGGAGTCGATCTCGGCGCGACCGGGCCCGGGCACTGACAGCGGATAGTGGACGCTGGTCAGGGCACGGATCTCCCCGTCCGGACCGGCCGCGATCCCTTTTGTCGAGGTCGTCCCGGTGTCGATGCCGATGACCACGTCCATGTAATCCCCCTACCGATCAGAAACGCCATACGCCCCACCGGACGATATCCGGCGGGGCGTATGGCGAAACGGATCAGCGCTGGTCGGCCGGGACGAAGTCGCGGACCGGGGAGCCGGTGTAGATCTGCCGCGGACGGCCGATCTTGGCACCCGGGTCGGCGATCATCTCGCGGTACTGGGCGATCCAGCCGGGGAGCCGGCCGATCGCGAACAGGACCGTGAACATGTCCGTCGGGAACCCCATGGCCTTGTAGATCAGGCCGGTGTAGAAGTCCACGTTCGGGTACAGCTTGCGGGAGATGAAGTACTCGTCGGAGAGGGCGATCTCCTCCAACTTGAACGCGATCTCCAGCAGCGGGTCCGGCTTGTCCAGGGTCGAGAGCATCTCCTGGGCGGCCTTCTTCACGATGGCGGCGCGCGGGTCGTAGTTCTTGTAGACCCGGTGGCCGAAGCCCATCAGCTTGACGCCTTTTTCCTTGTTCTTCACTCGCGTGACGAACGAGTTGACGTCTCCGCCGTCCTTGCGGATCTGCTCGAGCATCTCGAGAACCGCCGCGTTGGCGCCGCCGTGCAGCGGGCCGGAGAGCGCGCCGATGCCGGCCGAGATGGAGGCGAACAGGTTGGCCTGCGCGGAGCCGACCAGCCGCACGGACGACGTGGAGCAGTTCTGCTCGTGGTCGGCGTGCAGGATGAACAGCATGTCCAGGATCTTGGCGACCTTGGGGTCGACGTCGTACTGGACGGTCGGCAGGCCGAAGGTCAGCCGCAGGAAGTTCTCGACGTAGTCGAGGGAGTTGTCCGGGTACGGCAGAGGGTGGCCGATGGACTTCTTGTAGGTGTAGGCGGCGATCGTCGGAAGTTTCGCCATCAGGCGGATCGCGGAGATGTCGACCTGCTCGGAGTCGAGCGGGTCCAGCGCGTCCTGGTAGAACGTCGACAGCGCGGTGACCGCCGAGGACAGCACCGACATCGGGTGTGCGTTGCGCGGGAAGCTGGAGAAGAACGTGCGCATCTCCTCCTGCAGGAGCGTGTGCACACGGATCTTGTCAGCGAAGTCCCGCAGCTGCGCCGGGGTGGGCAGTTCGCCGTTCATCAGCAGATAGGACACCTCGAGGAAGGTGCTCTTCTCCGCGAGTTGTTCGATCGGGTAGCCACGGTAGCGCAGAATGCCCTGGTCACCGTCGATGTAAGTGATCGCCGAGGTGGTCGACGCGGTGTTCACGAAACCCTGATCGAGGGTTACGTAACCGGTCTCCTTCAGCAGAGCACTGACGTCGATGCCGCCCGGACCGTCGACGGCCTTCTTGACCGCCATCGACAACTGACCACCGGGGTGGTCGAGCTTGACATCCGTCATGTATTTCCCTCACTTCACCGGCAGATGTCCCAAAGATTTTGCCGTTCACCGTAAACCCTCAACCTGAATGGGTCATCAGGTGGCCACCCGTTGAGGCATTGGTCACCAGTACGTATGGGCCGTTGCGCCATAGACAATGGTCGGTATATTACGACTCTGTTACGGGAGGACCGATGAACGTCGTCGTCGGAGTCGGCCGGATCCCCGCCGACTCGGCCGCGATCCGGCTCGCCGCACGGGAAGCCGTCTCCCGCGGGCGCCTGTTACTGGTGGTGCACGCCTTCGGCGGTCCCGCCGACGCCGGTTACGGGCCCGCTCGCCGGATCGCCGAGCGCCTCGTCGGCGAGGCGGTCGCCATCGCCCAGCGTTACACACCGGGCGTCCGGGCGCGCGGCCAACTCGTGGATGGCCCGCCGGGACGGGTGCTGCTGGGACAGAGCCGGACCGCTGTGCTCCTGGTGGTGGGTGAGCCGGCGGCCGCCGTGGTGACCGGGGCGTGGTGCCCGGTGGCGGTGGCCCGCACGCACCGGCCGCCGTCCGGGCCGGTGGTGGCGGCGGTGGACGGGCCGGCCGGCTCGGTGCCGGTGCTGCGGTTCGCAGCCGAGGCCGCCCGGCGCCGCGGCGGGGCCCTGCACGTGCTGCACGTGGCCGAACCGGGGCGGGCCGCGGCGGGCAGCCGGCTGCTCGGCGAGGCGATCGCGCGGGTCCCGGAGGCGGCCGGGGCACTGCGCCGGGTGCTGACCGGGAGCCCGGTCGCCACGGTGGCCGCGATCTCCCGGCAATCCGGCCTGCTGGTGCTGGCACCGCGGGACACCGCGCCGGGCGGACGGATCGGCACCGTCGCCGCCGAACTGCTGCGGCTGAGCGCCTGCCCGGTCGTCCTGGTCCGCGAGGCCGAGCGGCAGCTTTCGGGAAGCCCGAAAAGGACCTGACCGAATTGCTACCGTTGACCCATCTATTGACCTTCGGGCCGTACGGGAGGAATGCCCGGTGCGCTCCGTACTCCCCACCGCTGTCATGCGCCGGTTGTGGCAGGTCATCGCCGCTGCCGGCACCGTCGTCACGCTGATCTACGCGGTCGCCCCCGAGTCTGCGGTGGCCACCGCCGGATTCGTCGCCCTCGGCATCGCCACGGTGGCCGGCTGTTTCGCCGGGCCCCGCCGGTGGGGTGCCGAGCCGCGGTCCGCCTGGCTGATGATGGCCGCCTCCGCGCTGCTGTTCCTGATCGGCGTGATCATCCGGCCGACCGTCACCGAACAGCCGATGCCGTGGCCGCTGGTCGCCGACGCCGCGAGTTTCAGCGGCTACCTGCTGCTCGGCGCCTTCCTGGTGGCCCTGCTGCGACTGCGGGGCGGCCTGGACCGGCACGCGCTGCTGGACGGCGCGCTGGTCTTCCTCGCCGCCGGCCTGGCCGGCACCCTGCTGCTGGCGATCCCGGCGGCCACCGTCCCGGGCCGCAGCCCGCTGCTCTCGATCATCCAGGGCACCTATCCGCTGCTCGACGTGATGCTGGTGTTCCTGCTGCTGAACCTGACCTTCACCGCCAAGCACTGGCCGGTCAGCCTGATCGCCTACATCGCCATGATGACGCTGATGGGCGCCGGGGACCTGGCCTACGCGATCGCCGGGGTGAACGGGCAGATCTACGCGTCGCCGCTGCTCAACGTGCCGTTCCTGCTGGCTTACACGGCTCTCGGAATGGCCACCCTGCACCCGTCGGTGGCGGACCTGAGCCGTCCCGACAAACTGCCCGCCCAGGCCTGGTCCTGGCCCCGGCTGGCGCTGCTGCTGCCCGCCCTGGCCGCGCCGTTCCTGCTGCTGCCCGGCGCCGGTGCCCGGTCGCCGCACGCCCGCCTGCTGATCGCGGTGGCCGGCATCGCGATCGTCACGCTGCTGCTGCTCCGGGCGATCGCCGCGGTCCGCGCCCAGGTCGCCGCCCAGCTGCGCTCCGAGCACCAGGCCACCCACGACCCGCTGACCGGGCTGCCCAACCGGCAGTCCATGTCCGCCGAGATCGAGCGCCTGGTCAGCGTGCCGGATCCGGAGGGGCACAACCGGATCTGGGTCTACATGCTCGACCTGGACGGCTTCAAGTGGGTGAACGACTCGTGGGGGCACGACACCGGCGACCAGCTGGTGATCGACGTGGGGCGGCGGTTGCGGACCGCGATCCGCGGCGGGATCCCCCTGGCCCGGGTCGGCGGAGACGAATTCCTTCTGGCGTACGTCGGGGAGAAGGGTGACGCCCTGCGCCTGGTCGACGACATCCGCGGCTGTTTCACCAGGGCGTTCCCGGTCCGCGACCACGACGTGGTGATCAGTGCGTCGATCGGTATCTCGCACGCCGAGGCCGACCCGGTCAACGCCACCGTCATCGCCGAGGCGCTGATGCGGGACGCCGACACCGCGATGTACCGGGCCAAGGGTGAGGGGCCGGGCCGGTCCACCATCTTCGACACCAGCATGCACACCCAGGTCCGGGAGCGCATCGAGCTGGAGGTGGCGCTGCGGCAGGCGCTGGAGAAGGACGAGCTGCACGTGGCGTACCAGCCGATCGTCCGGCTGGAGACCGGGGTCCCGGTCGGCGCCGAGGCGCTGGTCCGATGGGACCACCCGGAACGCGGCTCGATCCCGCCGATGCAGTTCATCCCGATCGCCGAGGACGCCGGGCTGATCACCGTGATCGGTGCCTGGGTCCGCAAGGAGGCGCTGCGCCAGCTCGGGGTGTGGCGCTCGGAGGGCACCGTCGGCGACGACTTCTACCTGTCGGTGAACGTCTCGCCCCGGCAGCTCAACGACCCGGAACTGCCGCTGATCGTCTCCGGGGAGATGGTCCGGTACGGCGTCCCGCCGCACTGCGTGGCCCTGGAGATGACCGAGTCGGTGATGGTGGACGGCTCCAGCGTCACCGCCCGGGTCCTCTTCGAGCTGCGCGAACTGGGCGTGAAACTGCTCGTCGACGACTTCGGCACCGGCTTCTCGGCGCTCGGCTACCTGCGGCGGTTCCCGGTCACCGGCGTCAAGATCGACCGCTCGTTCGTGACCGGTCTCGGCGTCAACCTGGAGGACGACGAGATCGTCCGGGCGGTGGTGGCGATGAGTCACGCCCTCGGGCTGACGGTGATCGCCGAGGGGGTGGAGACCCCCCTGCAACGGGAGGCGCTGCACGCCGTCGGGGTGATCAACGGCCAGGGCTGGCTGTGGGGGGCCGCAGTGTTCGCGCCGGAGTTCTCCGAACGCTGGCGGGAGATGGTCCGGCGGACCCCCGCGGGCGCCCTGGAACCCCGGCGCGACGGCGTCCGCTAGGCCCGGTTCGGCAGACCCCACGGGGTGGCAGGCTCCGCGGGACTGCGGCATCATTCCTCACGGAATCCTGAGGTGGCCACCGGCACTGCCGATCGGGGGGATCATGACCTGGCTCGTCGTACTCCTGATGGCTCTCATGGCCGTACTTCTCACGGCCCTGTTCGCCGCCACCCGGGACCCGACCGGGTAGAAATCCGGGTATGCGCTTCGCCACCTGGAACGTCAACTCGGTCAAGGCCCGGCTGCCCCGGCTGCTCGACTGGCTCGCCGGCACCGCCCCCGACGTCGTGTGCCTGCAGGAGACCAAGGCCGCCGACGGCGCGTTCCCGGAACGGGAGGTCGCCGAACTCGGGTACTCCACCGCGGCGTACGGCCAGGGCCGGTGGAACGGGGTGGCGGTGCTCTCCCGGGTGGGGCTGGACGACGTGCGGCACGGATTCGCCGGGGAACCCGGTTACCCGGAGCCGGAGGCGCGGGCGATCAGTGCCGTCTGCGGCGGGATCCGGTTCATGTCGGTGTACGTGCCGAACGGCCGCAGCCCGCTGGACCCGCATTACACGTACAAGCTGGCCTGGCTCTCCGCCCTGCGCGACGCACTGATCCCCGATCTGGCCGCCGGCCCGCTGGTGGTGGCCGGCGACTGGAACGTGGCGCCCGACGACGCCGACGTCTGGGACGTCTCGGTGTTCGCCGGCTCCACCCACGTCACGCCGCCGGAACGGGACGCGCTCGCCGCGATCCGTGGGATCGGGCTCACCGACGTGCCGGCCCGGTCCCTCAAAGGTGATCATCCCTACACCTACTGGGACTATCGGGCAGGCATGTTCCACACCAACAAGGGCATGCGCATCGACATGGTCTACACCAGCGCGGACGTGGCCGCCGGAGTCACCGACGCGTACGTCGACCGGGATGCCCGCAAGGGCAAGGGCGCGTCCGATCATGCCCCGATCGTGGTGGACCACGTAAGCTGAGGGTTCGACGGCGATGGAAGAGGAGGCACCATGACAGCGTCCCCGACCCTGCTCCAGGCCTCACTACTCGCTGAGGCCGGGCACCGGTTGTCCGCTTCACTGAACCTGCGCCGCACCATCCGGACCACTGTGGAGCTGGCCGCCGCCCACCTCGCCGACGCCGCCGTGGTGGTGCGGCCGGTGCACCGCCGGCAGAGCTCCTGGACCCGGCTCGCCCCCGGCCACCCGATCGAGGAGGGCACCCTGCGGGAGGCCCTGCTCGCCGAGGTGCCCGGCCTGACCGAGGCCCTCGACGGCTTCCCGCCGATCCCCAGCCGCTGGCTCGACCCGGCCCAGGCACCCGCCTGGCTGGTGCCCGCCTCACTCGGCCCGATCGGGGCGCTGCTGGTCGTCCCCCTGCCCGGCAACGCCGAGCCGTCCGGGGCGCTGATCCTCGCCCGCGGTGGCCCGGACGCCGTCTTCACCAGCGAGGACGAACTGCTCGCCCGGGTCTTCGCGGCCCGGGCCGGTTCGGCGATCTCAGCCGCCGTCCTCTACCAGGAGCAGGTCGACATCACTGCGGTTCTGCAGGCCGACCTGCAGCCGCCCGACCTGCCGCAGATCGACGGATTCGAGCTGGCCGGCTCCTACCAGCACCGGCTCGGTGGCGACTTCTACGACGTGTTCGCCCCCAGCGGTGACAACACCGACACCATGATCACCCTCGGTGACGTGTGTGGCACCGGCCCCGAGGCGGCGGTCCTCACCGGCAAGATCCGGCACACCCTGCGGGCGCTACGACTCGTCGGCACCGGCCCGGAACAGATGCTGCACGTGCTCAACCAGGCGCTGCTGCAGTCCGGCCGGCCGACCCGGTTCGTGACAGTGGTGGTCGGCTCGATCATCCGGATCGACCACGGCCGGATCCGGCTCACCCTGGCCACCGGCGGCCACCCGCCGCCGCTGATCCTGCGCGTCGACGGCACCGTCGAAGAGGCGCCGGTCAGCGGCACCCTGATCGGGGTGCTGCCGCAGACCGTGGTCCGCCCCGCCACCGTCGAACTGGCCCCCGGCGAACTGTGCCTGCTCCACAGCGACGGCCTCACCGAGGCCCGCGGCGGCCCGGCCGGCAACGAACAGTACGGCGAGAACCGCCTCCGGCAGGCCCTGTCCTCGTGCCAGGGCATCCCCGGCACCGCCGCCGTCGAACGCATCCGGCAGCTGGTCTCCGACTGGTCCCACGGCGGCCACTCCGACGACATCGCCATGCTCGCGGTCCGTGCCCCCACCCGCACCCCGCTCAGCCTGCGCGACGGCGGCGCCTCCCCCTACGCGATCAGCGAACGCCGGCCGCGTCCCCGTTCATGACGGTCCTCACCCACATCGACAGCGCCGTGGCCGACCACTACCTGGCCCTGGTCGCCGACGGCGACGAGCACGGCGCGGCGACGGTGGTCGGCGCCCTGCTCGACGACGGCGTCCCCCCGCAGCGGGTCATCGTCGACCTGATCGGCGCCACCCAGACCCGGGTCGGCGAGTTGTGGGCGGCGAACGAATGGTCGGTGGCCCGCGAACACGCCGCCACCGCCGCCGGGGAGCGGGCGCTGGCCGCCCTCGCCGCCCGAACCCCCGCCCCGTCCGCCAGCCCGCCCTTCGATTCAGCCACCGGCCCTTCGAATTCAGCAGGCCGTCGTCCCGCCTCGCCCGGCGCCGCCCCGCCGTACCGCGGCCGGATCGCCCTGGCCTGCGTCGACGGCGAATGGCACGGCCTGCCCGCCCGGATGCTCGCCGAACTGCTGCGACTGGACGGCTGGCGTGTCGATTACCTGGGCGCCAGCGTCCCCGGCCGTCACCTGATCACCCACCTGCACCAGACCGGCCCCGACGCGGTAGCCCTGAGCTGCATGATCCCCACCCGGCTCCCCCGCGCACACGCCGCGATAACCGCCTGCCGAGCGGCCGGAATCCCGGTGATCGCCGGCGGCCGCGGTTTCGGCCCCGACGGCCGGTGGGCCGAACGTCTGGGCGCCCACGCCTGGGCCGCCACCGGCGAGGACGCGGTGACCCGCCTGTCCACCGACTGGCCGCCACCCTACGTCGCCGACCTGCTGTTCTCCCCCGGCGAACCCACCCCGGGCGACGAGGAGTACACCTACCTGACCCGTCGCCGACCGGAACTGATCACCACAGCGATGCAGCGTCTGGCGGCCGCCTACCCCGCCGCCCACCGCTACGACCAGGCCCAGGCCGAATCCACCGCCGAAGACCTGGGCCACGTCATCGACTTCCTGGCAGCGGCCCTGTACGTCGGCGAGCCGGCCATCTTCCTGGACTTCACCCAATGGACAACCGACGTGCTGCGCGCCCGGAACGTCCCCCCGAACGCCCTCCGGACCGGCCTCCACCTGATTCGCGACCAGCTGGCCGACTTCCCGTCCTCAGTAGCCTTACTGAACCGTTCACTGTCCGAAATGCCACAAACCTGAAAATCTTTCTCGGGTACGCCTCACCACACGCCAGCCCGGACACGCGAGGCACTCCCACCTTTAGGTCCCCCCGCGGCCTTGAGCTGGGAATACGCCGCGGTCAGCACGGGACCTGACGACTTCTGCGGGAGTTGTGCGGCGTACCGAACAAATGGGTTGCACCCCCGCTCCGCCCGCAATAGCGTGAGCGACATGCTGTGATTCCCACCTGACCACCGCCGCCCGCCACGCTTCTCGCCGGCTCGGGCCGCGCTGTTCTCCGCATGCCGCACCCCGGCCGGAGTGGTTTGGTTCACACCCGGCTCCGCCCAGGTTCCGGCCACGTCGCAACCGGCGTTCCGTCCGGCCGCGGCTCGGCATTCCACTGCAGTGGCGCCCCGGCATTCCGTTCGGTCTTGCCCTGGTGTTCCGCTTGCGCTGTGACGTGGCGTGCCACTGGTTCACGACCTGGCGTTCCGTTTCAGTTGTGGACCGGCGTTTCGTTCTGCGCGGCCCCGCCACACCCGGCGACCGCGATCCCAGCGTGAGCATTCGCAGGGCCTGCCACGAGCTTTCCGCAAGTGATCGTCGGGAACCTCCCGGATCACTACCGGAACGTCCCGCCGAGGCCCATCGCGAACCGCGCCCACCGGAATGACCGCGTCAGTCTCGGGCGGGCGCCGCCACGATTCCTGCCGTCCCCTTCCCGCTTCACCAAGGAGGTCACCTCATGCCTGCTGAAGAATTCTCCGTGCACCTGGACCTGAACGAGATCGCCGCCCGCGACATCGCCGAGTCCCTCCGTCCCCAGTCGCTACCCAGGTCCGATAAGGATCACTCGAGCGGCACGTCCACGCATCACGGCGCCGGCGACGAACGCCAGGCCGCCCGGGAGCGTTCCGGCCGAGCCCGCGCGAACCGTTCCTCGGGCGGTCGCAGCTATGCCTTCCGGCGCAGCTAGGCCTGACGGGATCCGGATCACACCACCTCTCGTGTGGTGAGCCGGGGTGCGATTCGCACCCCGGCTCACCACACGCCTACACGCGCCGCCGCCGGACTCCGGGGCCTGTGCTCTCAACGGGCCAGGCCCGAGCTGTCACCAGCCCGGACTCGGCACAGCAACCGCACCGGCTGCCCGGCACCGAGAAGTAACGCCTGATCAGGGCAGCGGCGGCTGACGGGGAACGCGATGACCGTGGCCGGGGGTGGCCGATGGAGAGACGCCCGGCACCGGGATCTTCCGGGGCCGGGCGTCTCTCTTCGATGCACAGCGGGAGTTCGGTTCACTATGTGCCCGGCGTGCCCGGGGCCGCCCGGCGCCGCAACGGCCGGAGCGCGCCTGCCGAGCGCCGGGAATTCAGCCGCGACAGCGGCGTCCGGACCGGGGCCGGGTATCCGAGGACCACAGCAGTGGAACCGGAGACCTCGGCCACGGCCGTAGGAGTTACGGACTGCAGTTCACCACGGTCGCGAAGACCATCGTCCCTGGTGAACTGCGTTCACGGCGAAGGGCGGTCGGGGAGATCTCAGCCGAGCTGGAGGTAGATGTCGTCGATCTGCCCGTGGTACATGTCCCCGGCGCCGGCCAGGTTGGCGCCGCCGACGCGCATCGGCATGTCGTTGTCGACGCTGACGGTGGCGGGTACGGCGACCCGGCCGGTGGTGACGCCGTCGACGGAGACGGCGAGGGAGCCGTTGGCACGTTCGCAGGCGACCCGGTGCCAGCTACCGTCGGCGACGGGGCGGGCCGAGGTGGCCGTGTAGGCCTGGGCGCTGCCGCGGGCGACGATCACGCATTGGGCGCGCCCGCTCTTGCTGGTGACCTGCATCTTCCACTGGCTGTCGGAGTTGGCGATGCCCTTCTGCATCACGTTGGCGTTGCCGCTGAGCTGGCCGGCGGTGAGGCGCAGGCTGGCGGCCCATTTGAAGTTGCGGGTGCCGGGGTCGAGGTCGGCGCGGTCGGGTGTTTCGAGGATGGCTTTGGCGCAGCTGGGTACGGCGGCGGCGCAGATGGCGGGGAAGGCGGCGTATCGGCCGGCGCCTTCGGTGAGGATGCTGACCTGGCCGTTGTTGGTGCCGCGCAGGGTGAGTGCGGCTCCCCGCCCGGACAGGTCGTTGATCTTGCCGTCGGCAGCGCCGCCGTCGAAGTTGTAGCGGGCGACGAGTCCGGGCTCGGCGGCCGCGGACGCGGGCGCGCCGAGGAGTGGAAGCGAGAGGAGCACGGCGAGGGCCGAGAACCGGAGGATCTTCATGCAGTCAAACATCCCTTACTGGGGCTTTTAGTGCATTAAGTCCGGTTCAAAATACCCCGTTAGAGGACACCCACCTCGTCGGCGAGCATGCAGATCGCCACCAGGCGCAGCATCGGGAAGCCGGCGTTCGCCCACTCCGCGGCGGTTGCCGGGGCGTCTCCGGGCTCGGGCAGCGGCCGTCCGCTGCGGATCGCGGCGGCGGCCAGGCTCCGGGCGTACGCCGCGAGCCCGGCCGTATCGACCCGGCGCCCGGCGTCCAGGAGGGCGCCCCGTACCGCCGCTGCGTGCTGGTCGATCAGGGCGAGCAGCCCCGGCGCGGCGAACGCGGCCGTCAGGCCGTCGACGCCGACGCGGGCCATCATCTCGTCGAGGTAGGCCCCGGCGGGGCGGACGGCGGCGACAGAGGCGGCGAAGGCGAGGTTCTCGTTCGTCATGCCGAGAAACCTAAACTGTGCCGCCCGGCCACGACTACCGGAGTGACCGAACGGCACCGAGGGCGAACCGAGCTGCACCCTTCAGATCGGCAGCGCGTCCATGGCCTTGAATATGCGCTTGTCGGAGACGGGGTACGCGGTGCCCAGCGCCTGCGCGAAGTAGTTGATCCGCAGCTCTTCGATCATCCAGCGGATCTCGCGCAAGCCCTCTTCCGCGGGACCGTTGCGCCCGGCCTGGGCCCGGAGTTCACGGAATTCCGACTCGATCTCGTGAATCTGCGTGGTCAGCTGCCGGTCCCGGCCGAGGCTGCCGCCGAGCCGGTCCAGGCGGTGCACGATGCCGCGCAGGTACCGGGGCATCTGGTGGATCTGCCGCCACCCGGCCTCGGTCACGAACCCGGTGTGCACCAGGCCCTTGAGCTGCTGCCGGATGTCGGCGAGCGCGGGCAGCAACTGCGGGTCCCGCAGCGACTTGAGGCGCTGTTCGACGTCGTATGCCGTGGCCAGCACCGCCTGCACCTGGGTGACCAGGTTGGCGACCGCGTCGACCAGGTCCTGCCGCACGGTGTCCCGCAGCGACGCGAACTCGATCGACGACCACACCGGTCCCCCGGCCTCGGCGACGAGCCGGTCCACGGCGGCGCCCGCACAGTCGTCGAGAAGGTCGGCGATCGACTTGTACGGATTGGCCCGTGACAGTTCCAGTTTGGCCCGGTTGTCCAGGCGCCCCTGCAGGAACCGGGCGGCCGGTGGCAGCGTGAGCAGCAGCAGGCGGCGGGTGCCGGCAGCCATGGCCACCCGCTGCGACGCCTCGTCCTCGTACACCCGGACGGCGACGCTGTCGCCCTCGTCGACGAGGGCCGGCCAGACGCTGACCTCGTACCCGCCGCGCACCTGGGCGACCCGCCGGGGCAGCATCCCGAAGTCGTTGGCGGTGATGCCGCGCCGTTCCAGGTCGCCGGCCGCCTTGGAGATGGTGGCCTGCACCTTGGGGGCGAGCTGCTTGCGCAGGACATCCAGGTCCCGGCCCCGGGCGACGGTCTCGCCCGCCTCGTTGACGATCCGGAAGTTCATCCGCAGGTGGTCGGGCACCTGGTCGGGCCGCCACGCGTCGCGGGGTACGACGGTTCCGGTGAGCCGGCGCAGTTCGGTGCCGATGGCGTCGGGCAGTGGGCCGCGCCGGGCCGGAACCCGGTCGAGGACCGCCTCGGCCCAGTCCGGCACCGGCACGAACGCGGTTCGCAGCTGTTTGGGCAGGGCCCGGATCAGTGCGATCACCACCTCGCGGCGGAACCCGGGTACCGACCAGCCGAAGTCCTCGGCGTCGATCTTGTTGATGAGTTCGAGTGGAACGGTCGCCGTCACCCCGTCGTCCGGCGTGTTCGGCTCGAACGTGTAGGACAGCGGCATCCGGACGCCGTTGCTGATCCAGGCGTCCGGGAAACCCTTCGGATCGACCGTGTCCCGGCCCGTGTTGACCAGGTCCTCACGGGTGAACGTCAGCAGTTCCGGATTGTCGTGGCGGGCTTTCTTCCACCAGCTGTCGAAATGCCGGGCCGACACCACCTCGGCCGGGATCCGCGCATCGTAGAGCGCGAAGACGGTCTCGTCGTCGACGGCGATGTCCCGCCGCCGGGCCCGGTTCTCGGTCTCGCCGATCCGTTCCAGGAGCCGTTTGTTCTCGCTGAAGAACTTGTGGTGGGTCTCCCAGTCGCCTTCGACGAGCGCGTGCTGGATGAACAGTTCCCGGGACGCCACCGGATCGACCCGGCTGTATCCGATCCGGCGCCGCGGCACGATCGGCAGCCCGTAGAGGGTGACCTTCTCGAACGCCATCACGGCGCCCATCTTGGAATCCCAGTGCGGTTCGCTGTAACTGCTCTTCGCCAGGTGCGGCGCGAGTTTCTCGGCCCATTCGGGTTCGATTCGGGCATTCACCCGGCCCCACAGCCGGCTCGTCTCGACCAGTTCCGCCGACATCACCCAGCGGGGCTGCTTCTTGAACAGCGCCGACCCCGGGAAGATCGCGAACTTGGCGCCCCGGGCTCCGATGAACTCGCGTTTCTCCTGGTCCTTCATGCCGATGTGGCTGAGCAGTCCGGCGAGCAGCGCGGTGTGCACCTGTTGCGGCGCGACCCCGGCTTCCCAGTCTTCTTCCAGTGCCAGATCGAGGGTACGGGCGACCTGCTTGAGCTGCGAGTAGATGTCCTGCCACTCACGGATCCGCAGATAGTTGAGGAATTCGTTGCGGCACATCCGGCGGAACTGGTTCCCGGACAGTTCCTGCTGTTTCTCCCGCAGGTAGCGCCACAGGTTGAGATAGCTGAAGAAGTCCGATTCCTTGTCCACGAACCGGGCGTGTCTCTCGTCGGCCTGCTGCTGTTTCTCAGCCGGTCGTTCCCGCGGGTCCTGAATCGACAGCGCCCCGGCGATCACCATCACCTCGGCGAGGCATTCCTGCCGGTCGGCTTCGATCACCATCCGGGCCAGTCGCGGGTCCACCGGCAGCTGGGCCAGCTGGCGCCCCATCGGGGTGAGCTTGCGCGATTCGAGGGCCCCGAGTTCTTCCAGGAGCTTGATGCCGTCGGTGATGTTGCGCTGGTCCGGCGGGTCGATGAACGGGAACCTCTGCAGATCCCCGAGGCCCAGATTGGTCATCTGGAGAATGACCGAGGCGAGGTTGGTACGCAGGATCTCCGGCTCGGTGAACTCGGGCCGCTGCTCGAAGTCCTCCTCCGAGTAGAGGCGGATGCAGATGCCGTCCGACGTACGGCCGCAACGTCCTTTTCGCTGATTCGCGCTGGCCTGGGACACCGGCTCGATCGGGAGACGCTGCACCTTGAGCCGATGGCTGTACCGGCTGATCCGGGCGGTGCCCGGGTCGATCACGTATTTGATGCCGGGAACGGTGAGTGACGTCTCGGCGACGTTGGTGGCGAGCACGATCCGGCGTTCGCTGTGCCGTTCGAAGACCCGGTGCTGTTCGGCGGCGGAGAGCCGGCCGTACAACGGGACCACGTCGGTGTTGTACAGGCTCTTCTTGTTCAGGGCGTCGGCGGCGTCCCGGATCTCCCGTTCGCCGGAGAAGAAGACCAGGATGTCGCCGTCGCGGGGCAGTTCGTCGACGGCGGCCGAGATACCGTCGACCACGTCGAGGGGTTCCTCGGTGTCGTCCTCGGTCACCGTGATCAGCGGCCGGTACCGCACCTCGACCGGATAGGTCCGCCCGGACACCTCGATCACCGGCGCCGGCTTGCCGTCGGCATCGGCGAAGTGCTGCGCGAACCGTTCGGTCTCGATGGTCGCCGACGTGATGATCAGCTTGAGGTCGGGCCGCTTCGGCAGCAGCTCCCGCAGGTAACCGAGGATGAAGTCGATGTTGAGGCTGCGCTCGTGCGCCTCGTCGATGATCAGCGTGTCGTACCGGTACAGCATCCGGTCGTTCTGGATCTCCGCGAGCAGGATGCCGTCGGTCATCACCTTGACCATGGTGTCGTCGCTCACCTGGTCGGTGAACCGCACCTTGTAGCCGACGGTCGACCCGAGCGGCCGGTCCAGTTCCTCGGCGATCCGCTCGGCCACGGTCCGCGCCGCGATCCGCCGCGGCTGGGTGTGCCCGATCTGCCCGCGAACGCCACGGCCCAGCTCGATGCAGATCTTCGGGATTTGAGTGGTCTTCCCGGAACCGGTCTCCCCGGCGACGACCACCACCTGATGGTCCCGGATGGCTTCGGCGATGTCGTCCTTACGAGCGGAGACCGGCAACCCCTGCGGGTACGACACGACGGGCACCGAGGCGATCCGGCTCTCCAGCCGTGTCCTCGCTCTCTCGGTCTCCGTCCCGATCTCGGCGAGCGCAGCGGCTCGCGCGTCATCGTCACGGATCCGTCGGGTCCCGTCGAGGCGGCGCTGGAGCCGCCTCTGGTCGCGGGGCAGCAGTTCGGAGATCTGGGTGCGCAGGGCGGCAGGCGTTATCGACATGGCGCAGCAAGAATAGGCGCAACGGCCTCGAATCGCCCCGTGATTAACGACGCCCTCAGCTGCCGGGCGTCTTCGACGGGTTGCCGGCCAGCCACTGATCGATGGAGTCGTCCCTGATCGCCGCGAACATCGCCGCCGCCTTCCCGGTGTCCAGCTGCACCGCGGTCCCGGCCGAGGTCTTCAGCGACCCGGTGGTGTAGGGCACCGTCGCGTACGAGATGGCGCCGGGACGGATCCCCCGTACCGCGAAGGCAAGGTCGTTGAGGTTGAGGTTCTCGTCCACGGTGAGCGAGTCCGCAGCGATGCTCAGCAGCCCGTCCAGGGCCAGTGGATCGGTGAGCGTCCCGCTCTTCGCCACCTTGGCCACCACGGCTTTGACAACGAGCTGCTGGTTGTACATGCGCCCGAAGTCCCCGCCCGGCACGTGGTAGCGCTGCCGCATGAACTCCTCGGCGGTGTCCCCGGTCAGGTCGTGGCAGCCGGTCTTCCACTGTCTGCCGGAGAAGGAGGACCTGACGTCGTACGGCACACAGACGTTGACTCCGTCGACGGAATCCACCAGGTCCCGGATGCTGGCGAAGTCCGCGATCATCGCCCCGTCCAGGCTGATCCCGGTGAGTCTCTCGACGGTCTGCGCGGTGAGCGCCGCTCCCCCGAACGCGAATGCGGCATTGATCTTGTTCTTTCCACCTTTCCAGCTCCCCCCGGCCGGCACGTCGACGTAACTGTCCCGGGGAATGGAGATGATCGCGGCCCGGTCCCGCCCTTTCGCGATGTGGACCAGCATGATGGTGTCCGACCGCGCCCCGATCGCACTGTCCTGTCCCTCTTCGGCGGCCCGCGAGTCCGACCCGAGCAGGAGCAGGTTGACGGCCCCCGACTTCCAGTTCTCCTCGATCCGGGCCGCTTCCTCCGGAGGAACCGAGGGAAGCAGGGAGGCCCGGGTCACCTTGCCGTCGTACCGGCTGTAGAGGAGGTATCCCCCACCGGCGACCCCGGCGACGACGACGAGCACCAGGACGGCCAGCAGGAGCAGAGCCTTCTGCCAGCCCGGCATCGCCCGCAGGCGCCGGAACCGCCGGGAAGCCTGATCGTTCTCGCCGGCCGGCACCACTGACACATCGATCGGGGAATCCACGCGCCACACTGTTCCGCCGGAGATCAAGCACGGGCCATCACCCTTTCGGACATCTTCCGGTGGAGTGGCCGAAGTCGATCAGCGACGCATCAATGAATTGACGGGGAACGTTGTCAAATGCCGGACTGCCCCTGGACGACACGCGTCCCGATCGGGAGGCGGGTTACCGGCCGTTTCCACAGGTGGGGGTGGATCGATATCACAGACGACGGGACATGCGCCTAGGGAACGAGGGCGAACGGTGATCGTAGTTGCGGAAGATCACGACGACATCCGGTACGTGCTGAAACGGTCGCTGGAGCGGGCCGGGCACCGGGTTGTCGCGGCGCCGGACGGTGCCACTGCTCTGGCTGCGGTGAAGGAGCACCGGCCGGATCTTGTCGTCACTGATGTCGACATGCCGCATATGACCGGGCTCGATCTCTGCCGGGCCATCCGGGCCGATGACGAGCTGCGGCACATTCCGGTGGTGGTGGCCAGCGGGTCACTGATGCCGGGGGACGGTCTGGCCGAGGACGCGGGGGCCTCGGCGACTCTGCTGAAACCGTTCCAGCCGGCTCAGCTTCTCAGTCTGATCGCGCAGTTGTTACCGAAGCAGGTCACTTCGGAGACGTCGTAGGGCGTTCAGCCGGGTGGGAACGTAGCGGGTTGGGCGAGGCGACTCCGGGCATCCGGGTCGCCTCGATCAGCGTGACCCGGTCCGTCAGCGCCTGAACCAGAGCCTCCTCGATCTCGCGATCCGCGGCTTCCGGGTCGGTGGCGGGCTCCGCGGGCGCTGGGGTCGAGGTCGCGGCGGGAAGCGTGAACCAGAACCGCGTACCGCCGCCGGGTCCGTCGTTGTCCTCGACGCCTATCTCGCCACCGTGCCGTTCCACGATGCGGCGGCAGATGGCCAGGCCCAGGCCGGTTCCGGCGTAGTCGGCGGCGCTCGACGCCCGGTGGAACGATTCGAAGACGTACGGCTTGTCGGCGTCCGGAATGCCGATGCCGCAGTCCTCGACCGCGATCCGCACCCAGTTCCCGGCTTGCGTGGCGCTCACCTCGACCCGCGGGACCGCGCCGGGACGGACGTATTTCAGTGCATTCCCGATCAGGTTGTCCAGTACGTGCCGCAGCATCGCCGGATCCGTGTCGACGGGTGGCAGGTCGGCGACCGTCCATTCCGGTGGTTCGGCGCCGGGCCCGAGTGCCGCGATCCGGTCCTGCACGATCTCCCGGGTCAACGGCACCGGGTCCAGGGAGATCGTGCGCAACGGCGCGTGCCGGGCGGTGGTGTACGCGAGCAGCGTCTCGATGAGCGTGTCCATCCGGTCCACCGACCTGATGATGCGATGCAGGGCGGCCCGGGTGTCTGCGGCGTTCACCGGCAACTCCTCGAGGGCCACGTCGGCGTATCCGCGTACGACGGAAAGGGGTGCTTTGAGGTCGTGGGCCACCACGCCCGCGAAGATCGACAGATCGGTCTCGTAGCGCCGGATCTCGGTGATGTCCCGGCTCACCGCGACGGCACCGTGTTCTCCGGCGCTCGGGTCCAGGGGCCGCGCGTCGACGCAGAGCAGCACGCCGTCGGGCCGTCCGGGGTTGCGGATGAACAGTTCGGACCCGTCGACCGTCTCCCCGCCGAGGGCCCGGATCATCGGCATCTCCTCGACCGGCATCGGGGTCCGCCCGTCCGGCCGGTACACGCCGTAGACCTCCTGCCAGTCCGACGGATCCTCCGGGATCTCGGACACCCCGAGGAGGCGTTTGGCGGCCGGGTTCTCCAGCAGGATGTGGCCGGCGGAGTCGACGACGCTGACGCCGTCACCGATGGTCGTCATGATCGCGCCGAGGAGTTCCGCCTGGCGACGGCTCTCGGCGTCGGCGGCGCGCAGGTCGGCGGTGGCCGCCGCGACCTCGGCGTCGGCGCGGGCCCGGGCGGTGACCAGGACGTGCACGAGCCAGGCGGTCAGGCCGCTGAGGACGATCCCGCCGGCCAGGGTGAGGATCGGCAGGTACCAGCCGGCGCCGGCCAGCCGCCGGTAGTCGCCGCTGGTCTCCAGGATCCAGTCCCGGTCGGCGACCCGGAGCGGGCTGACTTGGCGCAGGTCGCCGCCGCGATCGGCGGCCCAGGAGGCGACCACGTCACGGCCGCCGGCGCTGTCGATGGAGACGAGTTCCCCGGCGATCTGATCCTGGCCGGAGTTCTCCAGGACGTCGCGCAGGAAGTTCTGGCCGCGCAGCGCGGTGGCCACCCAGCCGTGGAACCGCGGGCTGGTCCCGCCGCTCCACAGCGGTGCGGCGAAGACGAACGACTGCTGCTGCTGGGCCATGGGCAGGTTGCGGTCGCGAACCAGGACGTACGCGTCGGAGACGGTGGTCTGGTGGGTGTCCCGGGCGGTGGCGAGGGTACCGGCGATCGGTTCGATGGCGGCCAGGTCGGTGCCGCTGTGGACGGCCTGCTCGTTCTCGTCGAGGACCCGGGAGTAGACACCGAAGTAGTGCTCCCGGACGGCCGGGTCGGGGCGGAACCTCAGGTCGGCCGCGCCCCGGGACTGCCACAGTCGTTCGGCGGCGCCGATCCCGCTGGTGGGGACGGACACGACGAAGGCCACCGGGGCCGCGCCGACCAGGGCGGCGTCGGCGAGGGGCAGGGTGGCGGCGTCGAAACCGTCGGCGGTGAGGTCCGGATCGCGGGCCAGGCCGGCGGCGAGGGTGTCGATCAGGCCGCGGTACCGCTCGGTCTCCAGGCGGATGCCTTCCAGGGTGGCCTCGTGCCGCTGTTCCATGATCCGGCCGGCGCTGGCCCGCTGGGCCCCGTCGAGTGCCGCGGCGGCCAGGGCGGTGGCGATCAGGCCGGTGACCAGCACGGCAACGGAGAGCAGCGGACCGGCGGCCCGCCACGCTCCGTTCTCCCGTTGCCCCACCATCAGCAGCGTAGGCCGCGGATCACTTCCAGGTGTCGTACCGGTACAAATCGTGTTTGACCATGATTTTGGTGACCTTGCCGACGTAGGCCGGATCGGTCGCGTACCCGGCCTTCCACACCGCCTCGATGAACTTGCCGGCGTCCTTGGTGAAGGCGAACGCGGGCGTGTACCGCTTGTTGTTCCGCAGGAAGTGGCCGTGGTCGCGGAACGAGGCGGCCATCGAGGCGTACGTGCGGAACGCGTCCTCGGTGACGAAACACTTACCGGACTTGTCACACTCGGTGGTGGTGTAGACGTGGCAGCCGGTGGCGTGCGGGCCGAACGCGCCCTTCTGGCACTTGATCCCGAAGTAGTTCCGGTCGGTCGCGGACAGGCCGCTGCGGCCCCAGCCGGACTCCAGGATCGACTGGGCGATGGTCACCGAGGCCGGTACGCCGTACTGCCGCCAGCCCTGCTGCGCACCGGGGACCGCGGCCCGGATGAACTCCTCGGGCGTCAGGACCGGGGCCGGGGTGACGGCGGGCGGCGGAGTCACGACCGGACACGGCTTGACCGCTGCGGAGACGACGTAGGCGTGCGAGACGTACCGGCCGTCGGTCAGCCGGTCCCACTGGGTGGTGGTGCGCACGGTGCCCTTGACCTTGGGGCCCTGGACCGAGCAGGCCAGCTTCACGGCGCCGCCGTTACTGATCCTCCGGATCGCGGCGGTCTGCGCCGAGGGGCCGCTGCGCACGTTCACCGCACCGTCGGTGGTGCGGATCTTCCCGGTGACGTACGGGGAAGCAGCCGCCTGTGCCATGCCGGGAGACGTGACCGTCCCGGCCCCGGCGGCGAGCACCAGCAGGAAGCCGGTGAGCAGTCGTCGGGTCTGCCCCATGAGTGAAGTCCCCCTCGTTTCGGCGCGGGCACCCGTGTGTCACCCGCGTCGTTACGAAGGTCCGGGACCCGTGGTGCGGGCCGAGAATCCGAACGGGTGCGGAAGCGTTGCCGGGATCACGCTTCAAATCCGCGGGGAAAGGGAAAGCGCGTTGCACATCGCACGCCCCAGGAGGCCCCATGACAGCCGTCGCGTCCCGTCCGGGAGCGGCCCCGGAGCCGGTCCGGACACCGGCCGGAACACCGGTCAGCACGTGGCACACCATCAGTCCACTGGTCGCGGCGGCGTTCGCCGCGATCGCCGCGTACGCGGTACACCGGCTGTTCATCGGCACCTCCCTGGGTCAGACCATCGACACCGAGGCACTGGTCGGTGGTGACATCGACCATCCACGGGTCAGCGAGGTGCTGGCCCGCACCCTGAACGGCACCCGTCTCGTCGTCCTCGCCGGGGTGTGCGTGCTCGCCGCCGCGTTCGGGGTGCTGCGCCGCCGGTGGGACCTGGCCGTCGCGTCGGGTTTCCTGGTGGTGGCCGCGAACCTGGCCACCCAGCAGCTCAAGGCGGGACTGGAGCGGCCGCTGCTGGACGGTGTCCCGATGCCGAACTCGTGGCCCAGCGGGCACGCCACGGCCGCCGCCTCGGCCGCTTTCGTGCTGGTGCTCGTCTTCCCCCGGGCGATGCGCGGCATGGTCGGGCTGGCCGGCGCGGGTTACGTCGCGATCGTCTCGGTGGCCACCGTGTGGGCCGAGTGGCACCGGCCCAGTGACGCGATCGCCGCCCTGTTCATCGTGCTGGCCTGCGGGTCGCTGGCGCTGTTCGGGGTCCGGCTGGTGCGGCGGGGTGGCCCGAGCCGGGCGCTGCAACTACCGAACCGCCTGGTCATGGGGTGTCTGGGGACGGCTGCCGTGCTGGCGGTCGCGACAGCGGTGTTCGGGATGGCCTCGGTGGCACTCTCCGAACGGGCCCTGCCGGATCTGGTGTCCAGCCGGTTCGCGTTCCTCACCGGTGCGGCCGGCATCGTCGCCGCCGTCGCCGTCACCTTCATCATCTGGGTCCGGCTGACCGCGGCCGAGCCCGCCCCCGCGGCCCCCGCTGCCGCTGCGAGGAAGACCGCCGCCACGAAGGCCGTCGCGAAGAAGACCGTCACGAGCAAAGCCGTCGCGAAACAAGGAGCCAAGTCATGACCACACCCTCGGACAACCGGCCGGAACCCGCCTCGACCGTCTCGCTGAGCCCGGTGCCGGCAGTCCCGCCCGGCCCTGCCGGGACCGTGCCGCTGACCCCGGCCCAGCAGACCACCGGCACGAGCGCCGGGGTGACCGGCCCGGCGGTGGTGGTCGGCACCTACCCCGACTACGCACTCGCCCAGCAGGCCGTCGACCACCTGTCGGACAACAAGTTCCCGGTCGAGCGGACCACCATCGTCGGCACCGATCTGCGCCTGGTGGAGAACGTGCTGGGCCGGTTGACGGTGGGCCGGGCGGCCGGTGCGGGCGCGGCCAGCGGGGCCTGGTTCGGTCTGCTGATCGGCCTGTTCTTCGGCATCTTCAGCGACTCGAGCTGGATCCCGATCCTGCTGACCACCGTCCTCATCGGCGCGGTCTGGGGTGCGATCTTCGGGGCCATCGCGCACGCCGCGACGGGTGGCCGCCGGGACTTCACCTCGCGCAGTTCGCTGCAGGCCGCCTCCTACGAGGTGCACGCCGACACCGAGGTCGCCGACGAGGCCCGGACCCTGCTGATCGGCCTGAACTGGCAGGCCAGCGGCGCGCAGTGAGTTCTGCCGGAGGCCGCTTCCCGAAACGGGGGCGGCCTCCGGCGTCTCTCAGAACTCCGGGTCGAGCTGGCGGCGCAGTTTGCCCAGTGCCCTGGTGATCAGCCGGGAGACGTGCATCTGGGAGATGCCGATCTGATCGGCGATCTGGCTCTGGGTCAGGTTCCCGTAGAACCGCATGGTGAGGATCTGCTGCTCGCGGTCGTCGAGGCTGGCCAGGGCCGGGGCGAGGGCGACCCGGGTCTCGGCGACCTCGAACTCGTGGTCCTCACCGCCGAGGGTGTCGCCCAGTTCGGTGGTGCCGTCGGCGCTGATCGGGGTGGAGAGGGACGTCGCGTTGTACGCCCGGGCACCCTCCAGCCCTTCGAGCACGTCCTCTTCGGTGACGCCCAGGTGGCCGGCGATGTCGGCGACGGTCGGCGACCGGCCGAGGGTGTGGGTGAGGGTGCTGTTGGCCTCGGTGATCGCGAGGCGCAGCTCCTGCAGGCGGCGCGGGACACGGACCGACCAGGTGCGGTCCCGGAAGTGGCGTTTGATCTCGCCGATGACGGTCGGGATGGCGTAGCCGGCGAAGTCGACGCCGCGGTCGGGGTCGAACTTGTCGACAGCCTTGATGAGACCGACGGTGGCGGTCTGGATCAGGTCGTCGGTGGGTTCGCCACGGCCGGAGTAGCGGTGGGCGAGGTGCCGGGCGAGAGGCAGCCAGGCCTCGATCGCCCGGGCGCGCAGCCGGGCCCGCCGGTCTCCGGGAGGAGTCGCCGCCAGCTCGGTGAGCAGGTCGGCGGCGCCGGTGCCGGAAACCGTGTGGGCGGACCGGCGGGGCATCTGTAGCAGGGTCATCGAGTGGTCCTCCATCAGCGGGCAGAGAGCCGTGCCCGCGCGCGGCGACCGTTCTGAAGTGCAACGTTAACCAAGTAGCCTAGCTCCGGCCAACCGAAAGGATGAGTGACTTCGCGTGAAGCACACCGTCACGCAGTGAATTCACCCGTGCGGGGCACCCGATAGCGCGAGTTTCCCGGTCGCACGCACGTGGTAGACACCAACCGCGGAAACAACGGCAGAACGGGATACAGACTGATGACCATCCTCGGCATCGACATCGGCGGCTCCGGCGTGAAGGGGGCGCTGGTCGACCAGGCCCGCGGCGAACTGATCGGCGAGCGGTTCCGGGTGCCGACCCCGCAGCCGGCCGACGTCACCGCCGTGGTGGAGGCGGTCGCCGAGGTGGCGGCGCAGTTCGACGGCTTCGAGAGTGTCGGGGTGACCTTCCCCGGGGTGGTGGTCGACGGGGTGACCCGCAGCGCCGCCAACGTCGACAAGTCGTGGCTCGACGCGCCCGCCGCGCGGCTGTTCACCGAGCGGCTCGGCCGTCCGGTCACGGTGCTGAACGACGCCGACGCGGCCGGGGTGGCCGAGGTGGCGTTCGGCGGGGGCCGCGACCAGTCCGGCCTGATCATGATGCTGACCTTCGGCACCGGCATCGGCAGCGCGCTGTTCCTGGACGGGGTGCTGATCCCGAACACCGAGTTCGGCCACCTGGAGCTGGACGGCGTCGACGCCGAGTCCCGGGCCGCCGACCGGGCCCGCGAGTCCGAGGACCTGAGCTGGGAGCGGTGGGCGGTCCGGGTGGAGCGCTACCTGCGGCACGTGGAGATGCTGCTGTCGCCGCGGCTGTTCATCGTCGGCGGCGGCGTCAGCCGGAAGTCGGAGAAGTTCTTCCCGCTCCTCGACATCAAGACCCCGATCGTTCCGGCCACCCTGCTCAACAATGCGGGCATCATCGGAGCAGCGATCGCGGCTGCGAAGACGGAGGGCTAGGACATGGCGCGCACCATCGCGACGAACGACCGGGTCGAGCGGGCGGAACTGGTCGAGTTCCTGCGCCCGCGGCACCACGCGATCCTGCTGACCACGAAGAAGGACGGCCGCCCCCAGTCATCGCCGAACTCGTGCGGCGTCGACACCGAGGGCCGGATCGTCATCGCCAGTTACCCGGAGCGGGCGAAGGTGGCGAACATCCGCCGCGACCCGCGGGTCACCCTGACGATCCTCTCCGACGAGTGGAACGGCCCGTGGGTGCAGGTCGACGGGGTGGCCGAGGTGATCGACCTGCCCGAGGCGGTGGAGCCCCTGGTGGAGTACTTCCGGGTCATCGCCGGCGAGCACTCGGACTGGGACGAGTACCGCCAGGCCATGATCGACCAGGGCAAGTGCCTGATCCGGGTGACCATCGAGTCCTGGGGACCGATCGCCACCGGCGGCTTCCCGGCCCGGCTGGCCTGACGGCCGGACACGAGAACAGGCCGCGAGGCCGGCACCCAGGAGGACTCCAGGGCGGTGCCGGCCTCGCGGCCTGTGGGACCCCTCCCGTTCCGGCGGGCCGTTCGCACCCGCGTGCGCGGACGGCCCTCGGGAGGGGGTAGCCGATCTCAGGCCGCCAGGGGGGTGCGGTCCTGCTCGGCGTCCAGGAGGTAGAGCAGCTGGTCGCGGTGCATCGCGGCGATCGGGTCGAGCAGGTCGGGGTGGCGCAGCAGGGCGGCGGCCTCCCGGTCGCGGGCGTCCGGCTGGAGCAGGCGGCGGAATTCGTTGGGCAGGCCGCCACGGCGCCCGTGCGGGCGGGGACGCTGGTCCGGGACGGGGATCGCGGCGATCACCGCGTCGACGCCGCGGCGGGCCAGCAGCGGGTCGGCCAGCAGGCACGCGGCCCAGGAGACGACCACCTCGTCGACCCAGGTCCGCCAGCCCTCGCCGTCGGCGAACTCGTCCTCGGGCTCGCTGCCGGCCCGCCAGTCGAGGATGGCGGAGCCGCCGGGGCCGGCGATGGCGACGAGCGCGGCGTCGATCTCGGTCGGGTAGCGCAGCCAGGCGGCGACGGTGATCGCCTGCCGGGCCTGGAGCTCGGCGAGGGTGTGGGAGACCGTGTTGGCCTCGCCGCCCGGGTAAGCACGCGCCAGCCAGTGGGTGCTGGCGGCGATCACCGGGGACAGGGCGGTGGACGGTCCGGCCACGTTTGATCTCCTCCGTTGTGCGCTCACCGTCGGCTTGCGTCGAGGGTTGTTTCGGTGCCGTGGGACCGGTCTTGAGCGGGGTTCCCCGATGGCAACCCAGGGCAACCGACGCACTCCCGTCCGTACCGGGAACGGGAAGTCCGCACCGGTGGCCCGGGAAGTCCCGGCCAGCGCTCCGGGGAGAAAGATGAACGCCTGTTGCGAACAGGTGAAATTGTGGTGTTCTGCGGCGGCGCGCGGACGCGTCTGAATGCGGTGGGCCCGCTCTCCTCCGGTAGGTTGGGACGCATCGGCGGCCGGCCGTTTCAAAATTCCCGCTGCGGAGAAGTCTTAGGGACACACCGCGCGCTGGTTTTCCGGTCGCCGAGTCCTCCCGCACCCCTCTGACTACGGTGGAGATCATGACCGGTCGCTTCCCCATCGAAGACGTGACACCGGCTGTATCCGGTGGCCGCTATCCCGCGAAGGCGGTGGTCGGCGAACTGGTTCCCGTCTCAGCGGTGTCCTATCGCGAAGGTCATCACGCGCTCGGTGTGAACGTGGTATGGCGCGGTCCCGACGGTGGGACCCAGGACTTCACCCGGATGACCCCCGGCGAGCCGGGCCTCGACAAGTGGCACGCGGCGATCCGCCCGGACGCGGTGGGCCGGTGGACGTTCACGGTGGAGGCGTTCGACGATCCGTACCGGACGTGGCGCGACGCGGTGGTGAAGAAGGTCGGCGCCGGTCAGGGGCCCGAGGACCTGGCGAACGATCTGGCCGAGGGCGCCGACGTGCTGGACCTGGCCACCAAGATCGTGCCGGCCGAGCAGGAGGAACGGGTCCGGGAGGCCGCCGCCGCGCTGCGGGACACCGAGAGGTCGCTGTTCGCCCGGGTCACTCCGGCACTGGACCTGGAGGAGCTGCTCTGGCACCACCCGGTGCGGCAGCTGGTCACCACCACCCGGTCGTTCGCGCTCTGGGTGGACCGGCAGCGCGCGTTGTACTCCTCGTGGTACGAGTTCTTCCCGCGTTCCGAGGGCGCCGAGATCGGCCCGGACGCGACACCGGTCAAGCACGGGAACTTCCGGACCGCCGCCGAGCGGCTGCCCGCGGTGGCCGCGATGGGCTTCAACGTCGTCTACCTGCCGCCGATCCACCCGATCGGCCGGATCAACCGCAAGGGCCGCAACAACACCCTGGTGGCGCGGCCGGAGGACGTCGGCTCGCCGTGGGCGATCGGCTCCGACGAGGGCGGCCACGACGCGATCCACCCGGAGCTGGGCACCCTGGACGACTTCGTCGCCTTCCGGGAGAGGGCCGAGGAGCTGGGCATGGAGGTGGCGCTGGACCTGGCGCTGCAGGCCGCTCCGGACCACCCGTGGGTCAAGCAGTTCCCGCAGTTCTTCACCACCAAGGCGGACGGCACCATCGCGTACGCCGAGAACCCGCCCAAGAAGTACCAGGACATCTACCCGATCAACTGGGACAACGACTACCGCACGCTGCGCGACGAGGTCTACCGCGTGGTGATGCACTGGGTGGACAACGGCGTCAAGATCTTCCGGGTGGACAACCCGCACACCAAGGCCGTCAACTTCTGGCAGTGGCTGATCCCGAAGGTCAAGGAGACCAACCCGGACGTGCTGTTCCTGGCCGAGGCGTTCACCCGCCCGGCGATGATGAACGGGCTCGGCAAGATCGGCTTCACCCAGTCGTACACCTACTTCACCTGGCGGACCACTGCCGCCGAGATGAAGGAGTACATGGGTCAGCTGCTCGCCACGGTGGACTGGATGCGGCCGAACTTCTGGCCGAACACACCGGACATCCTGCACGAGTCGCTGCAGAACGGCGGCCCGCCGATGTTCAAGATCCGGGCGGTGCTGGCCTCGATGCTCACCCCGTCCTGGGGCCTCTACTCCGGGTACGAACTGTTCGAGCACGTGCCGCGCCCGGGCGCGGAGGAGTACATCGACAACGAGAAGTTCGAGCTGAAGCCGCGGGACTGGGCGGCGGCGGAGAGGGCCGGGCGGTCCCTCGCCCCGTTCCTGACGAAGCTCAACAAGATCCGGGAGACCAACCCGGCTCTGCACTGGCTGCGCAACCTGCGGTTCCACGAGATCGACAACGGGGCGCTGCTCTGCTTCTCCAAGCGGGACCCGGACACCGGCAACACCGTCCTGGTGATCTGCTCGTTCGACTCCGCCAACGTGCAGTGGGGTAACACCACGCTGGACATGCCGGCGCTCGGCCTGGAATGGCACGAGCGGTTCACCGTGGTCGACCAGATCACCGGGGCGTCGTACGAGTGGGGCCAGTACAACGCCGTCCGGATCGATCCGTTCGTGGAACCGGCGCATGTCTTCGTCGTTCAGGCGCGGTAGTAACAAGGGGAGAAACACGATGGAGCTGTCGACGTCCGAACACGATCCGGCTGAGGGAAGCCACACCGAGGACGGGGTGGTCGAGCATCCGACCTCCGAGGACTTCGGGCACGCCCGGAGCCTGCCCGCCGACCGGACCTGGTTCCAGCGGGCCGTCTTCTACGAGGTGCTGGTCAGAGCCTTCTACGACTCGGGTTCGGACGGCGGCGGCGACCTGCGCGGCCTGATCGAACGGCTCGACTATCTGCAATGGCTGGGTGTCGACTGCCTGTGGCTGCCGCCGTTCTACGACTCGCCGCTGCGCGACGGCGGCTACGACATCCGCGACTTCTACAAGGTGCTGCCCGAGTTCGGCACGGTCGAGGACTTCGTGGCCCTGCTGGACGCGGCGCACAAGCGCGGCATCCGGGTGATCACCGACCTGGTCATGAACCACACGTCGGACTCGCACCCGTGGTTCCAGGCGTCCCGCACCGACCCCGAGGGTCCGTACGGCGACTTCTACGTCTGGAGCGACACCAGCGAGAAGTACCAGGACGCGCGGATCATCTTCGTCGACACCGAGGAGTCGAACTGGACGTTCGACCCGGTGCGGCGGCAGTTCTACTGGCACCGGTTCTTCTCGCACCAGCCGGATCTCAACTACGAGAACCCGAAGGTGCAGGAGGCGATGCTGGACGTCCTGCGGTTCTGGCTGGACCTGGGTATCGACGGGTTCCGGCTGGACGCGGTGCCGTACCTCTTCGAGGAGGAGGGCACCAACTGCGAGAACCTGCCGCAGACGCACGCGTTCCTCAAGCACTGCCGCAAGGTGATCGACGACGAGTTCCCCGGCCGGGTGCTGCTGGCCGAGGCGAACCAGTGGCCGGCCGACGTGGTGGAGTACTTCGGTGACGTCCGCTCCGGCGGCGACGAGTGCCACATGGCGTTCCACTTCCCGCTGATGCCACGGATCTTCATGGCCGTACGACGGGAGTCGCGTTTCCCGATCTCGGAGATCCTGGCCCAGACACCACCGATCCCGGAGAACACCCAGTGGGGCATCTTCCTGCGTAACCACGACGAGCTGACGCTCGAGATGGTGACCGACGAAGAGCGCGACTACATGTTCACCGAGTACGCCAAGGACCCGCGGATGAAGGCGAACGTCGGCATCCGCCGCCGGCTCGCCCCGCTGCTGGAGAACGACCGCAACCAGATCGAGCTGTTCACCGCCCTGCTGCTGTCGCTGCCCGGTTCACCGGTGCTCTACTACGGCGACGAGATCGGGATGGGCGACAACATCTGGCTCGGTGACCGCGACGGCGTGCGCACCCCGATGCAGTGGACCCCGGACCGCAACGCCGGGTTCTCCACGGCCACCCCGGGGCGGCTCTACCTGCCGGTCAACCAGGACCCGGTGTACGGCTACCAGGCAGTGAACGTGGAGGCCCAGCGGGACAGCGCCACCTCGCTGCTGAACTGGACCCGGACCATGCTCGCGGTCCGGCGCCGGCACGAGGCGTTCGCCACCGGCACGTTCCGGGAACTGGGCGGCTCCAACCCGTCGGTGCTCGCCTACCTGCGGGAGATCGGCGACGACGTGGTGCTCTGCGTGAACAACCTGTCGCGCTTCCCACAGCCGATCGAGTTGAATCTCCAGCACTGGAACGGGTACACCCCGGTGGAACTGACCGGTCATGTCAACTTCCCCCGGATCGGCCAGCTGCCGTACCTTCTGACCCTTCCGGGGCACGGGTTCTACTGGTTCCAACTGTGCGGTTCCGAGGAGAAGCAATGACGCTGCCTTTCGCCGAGTGGTTACCGAAACAGCGCTGGTACGCCGGGCGCAGCCGGGTCCTGTCCTCGGTCAAACAGGCGTCCGCGACAGCCCTCGGCGAGGACCTGGAGCTGGTCCTCGTCGACGTGGAGTACACCGACGGCAGCTCCGAGCGTTACCAGGTGGTGGTCGGCTGGGGTGACGGGCCGATGCCCGAGTACAGCGCGGTCGCCACCATCGGCACCACCGACGACGGCCGGGTCGGGTACGACGCCGTCTACGATCCGGCGGCGGCCCGCTACCTACTCGGCCTGTTCGACCGTTCGGCGATCGCCGGGGACGTCTCGTTCCAGAAGGAACCGGGCGTCACCCTGCCGCTGGAGGCCTGGCCGCGGGTGTTCGACGCGGAGCAGAGCAACACCAGCGTGATCTTCGACGAGGACGCGATCCTCAAGCTGTTCCGCCGGGTCACCAGCGGCGTCAACCCGGACATCGAACTGAACCGGGTCCTCGGCCGGGCCGGTAACCCGCACGTGGCCCGGCTGTTCGGGTCGTACCAGGCGACCGACGACTTCGCCCTCGGCATGGTCACCGAGTACGCGGTGAACTCGGCCGAGGGCTGGGCGATGGCCACCGCCTCGGCCCGGGACCTGTTCGCCGACGCCGCGTACGGCGCGGACGAGGTGGGCGGCGACTTCCAGGGCGAGTCGTTCCGGCTCGGCGAGGCGGTCGCCTCGGTCCACCTGGCCCTGGCCGAACAACTCGGCAGCGGCCCGGCCCCGTTCCCGCTGGACGCGATCCTGGCCCGGCTGCGGACCGCCGCCAACGCGGTCGGTGAACTCCAGCAGTACGTCCCGGCCATCACCGACCGGTTCACCGCGCTCACCGGCGAACAGGTCGAGGTCCAGCGCATCCACGGCGACCTGCACCTGGGGCAGGTGCTGCGCACCCCGGAGAGCTGGCTGCTGATCGACTTCGAGGGTGAGCCCGGCCAGCCGCTGGACGAACGCCGGCTGCCCGACTCGCCGCTGCGGGACGTGGCCGGGGTGCTGCGCTCCTACGAGTACGCGGCCTACCAACTGCTCGTCGACTCCGACGACGACGAGCATCTGGCGGCCCGGGCCCGGGAGTGGGTGGACCGCAACCAGGCGGCGTTCTGCGACGGATACACCAGCGCGGCCGGCACCGACCCGCGTGCGAACGCCGCGCTGCTGGCGGCGTACGAGCTGGACAAGGCGGTCTACGAGGCCGCGTACGAAGCCCGACATCGGCCCGGCTGGCTGCGGATCCCCCTGCGGTCTATCGCCAGGCTCGTCGGATGAACCCCGGAGGGCACCCCAAAACCATGATCGGTCAGACCACCGCTCCACTAGCCGCCGACAGACGCGCCATGGACGGCGTGATCGCCGGGGACACCCACGATCCGCACGCCGTCCTCGGCGCCCACCCGCACGACGGGCGCACCGTGATCCGGACCCTGTGCAAGGGCGCGTCCGAGGTGACGGTCCTGCACGACGGCGAACGCTACGAGACCACCAAGGTGCACGACGCGGGCATCTTCGCGGCCGAACTGCCCGGCACCGTGCTCGACTACCTGATCGAAGCCGACGGGACACAGTACGACGACCCGTACCGGCACCCGCCCACCCTGGGTGAACTCGACCTGCACCTGATCGGTGAGGGCCGGCACGAGAAGCTGTGGAAGGTGCTCGGTGCGCAGCCGCGCGGCACCGGGGTCGCGTTCGCGGTGTGGGCGCCCGGCGCCCGCGGTGTGCAGGTGGTCGGCGACTTCGCCGGCTGGGGCCCGCACGACGGCCGGCCGATGCGGTCCCTGGGCTCCAGCGGCGTCTGGGAGCTGTACGTCCCGTCCGCGCACGTCGGCACCCGGTACAAGTACAAGATCCTCGGACGCGACGGTACGTGGCGTGAGCACGCCGACCCGCTCGCCCAGCACACCGAGGTGCCACCGGCCACCGCGTCGGTGGTGTTCCAGTCCGAGTACCAGTGGCACGACGAGCAGTGGATGCGCGAGCGGGCCGGCAAGTCCTGGCATCAGGAGCCGATCAGCGCGTACGAGGTGCACCTCGGCTCGTGGCGGCCCGGGCTGACCTATGTCGAACTGGCCTCACAGCTCGTCGACTACGTGGTGGAGACCGGCTTCACCCACGTCGAGCTGATGCCGGTGATGGAGCACCCGTTCGGCGGCTCCTGGGGTTACCAGGTCACCGGCTACTACGCCCCGACGTCCCGGTTCGGCACCCCCGACGAGTTCCGGTACCTGGTGGACAGACTGCACCAGGCCGGGATCGGCGTGATCCTGGACTGGGTGCCCGCGCACTTCCCGAAGGACGAGTGGGGTCTGGCCCGGTTCGACGGCAGCCCGCTCTACGAGCACGGCGACTGGCGGCGCGGCGAGCAGCCCGACTGGGGCACCTACGTCTTCGACTTCGGCCGCAAGGAGGTCCGCAACTTCCTCGTCGCCAACGCGCTCTACTGGTGCGAGGAGTTCCACGCCGACGGTCTGCGGGTCGACGCCGTCGCCTCGATGCTGTACCTGGACTACTCGCGCAAGGAGGGCGAGTGGGTCCCGAACCAGTACGGCGGCCGGGAGAACCTGGAGGCGATCAGCTTCCTGCAGGAGATGAACGCGACCGTCTACAAGAACCACCCCGGCGTGATGACGATCGCCGAGGAGTCCACCGCGTGGCCCGGCGTCACCCGCCCCACCCACCTCGGTGGCCTCGGCTTCGGCTTCAAATGGAACATGGGCTGGATGAACGACACCCTCTCCTACATGGAGAAGGAGCCGGTCCACCGGCAGTGGCACCACCACCAGATGACGTTCGCCACCGTCTACTCGTGGAGTGAGAACTACGTCCTGCCGATCAGCCACGACGAGGTCGTCCACGGCAAGGGCTCACTGACCGGCAAGATGCCCGGCGACCTGTGGCAGAAACTCGCCAACACCCGGGCGCTGCTCGGTTTCATGTGGGCGTTCACCGGCAAGCAGCTGCTGTTCATGGGCGCCGAGATGGGTGACCTGCGGGAGTGGAGCGAGGAACGCGGCCTGGACTGGGGCCTGCTCCAGGACCCGCAGTTCGGCGGGGTCAAAGGCCTGGTCGGCGACCTGAACCGGGTCTACCGGGAGACCCCGGCGCTGTGGACCCAGGACACCTCCCCGTCCGGTTTCCGGTGGATCACCAGCGAGGACTCGCAGCACAACACGTTCTCGTTCGTCCGCTTCGCCCCGAACGGCGACGCCCTGGCCTGCGTGGTCAACTTCGCCGCCGTCCCGCACGACGGCTACCGCATCGGGCTGCCCCGGGCCGGCCGCTGGGACGAGGTCGTCAACACCGACAGTGAGCTGTACGGCGGCTCCGGCGTCGGCAACCTGGGCCGGGTCGAGGCCGAACACCTGCCCTGGCACGGTTTCGACGCCTCGGTGTCGCTGCGGATCCCCCCGCTCGGCGCGGTCTGGCTGCGCTACACGGCGTCCTGATCGCTATCGGTCTGCTGGCCATTCCGTGGCCAGCAGACCGTACAGCAGGTCGTCGGTCCACTCGTCCTTGATGAACGTCTGCTGCCGCAGCAGCCCCTCCCGCTGGAACCCGAGCCGCTCCATCAGCCCCGCCGAGCGGACATTGCGGGCGTCACACTCCCCCGTCACCTTGTGCAGGTCCTGCTTGGTGAAGAGGCGCTCCAGCACGGCACTCACGGCTTCGAAGGCGAAACCCCTGCGCTGGTACGCCGGGTCGAAGGTGAAGCCGATCTCGGCCTGCAACAGGTTGTCGTGGATCCGCACCCCCACGTCCCCGATGAGCCGCTGATCCGCCGCGTGTTCGACGGCGTACTGGAACCATCCCGCCGCGGTCGGTGAACCCTCCGCGTAGGCCCGCACCGCCCCGTCGGCCTTCTCCACCGGGTAGGGCACCGCCCACGGCTGGTACCGAGCCACCTCGGGAATCGATCGATACCCGGCCAGCACCGGCGCGTCGGACGCCCGGAACCGCCGCAGGATCAATCGCTCGGTCGACATCAGCATGGGCCCGAGAATATGTCACACCCCGGCGGCAGAATGCGGGGCATGGAGACGACCGCCCGGGTCCGCGAGATCTGCCTGGCCCTGCCCGAGACGACCGAGCGCCCGAGCCACGGCACCCCGGCGTTCTTCGTCCGCGACAAGAAGATGTTCGTGATGCTCTGGCCGGACGGCCACCACGACGACGAGGTCCCTCACCTGTGGTGCGCCGCTCCCCCGGGCGCCCAGCAGGAACTGATCGCGGAGGACCCGTCCCGCTTCTTCCGGCCACCCTACGTGGGCCACCGAGGCTGGCTCGGCGTCCACCTCGACGGCGCCCCCGACTGGCTGGAGATCACCGAACTCTGCACCGACGCCTACCGCACGGCCGCCCCGAAATCCCTGCTCACCCGATTGGATGATGACAACTTCTCACAGCCCGCCGAATGATCCATGCTGGCCCCGTGGTGAACCTCGACATCGACGTCCCCGACGACGTAGCCGCCTACCTCCAGAGCCTAGGCGACGTCTCCGCCACCGTGATCGCCCTGATCCAGCCCCTTATCCCCAACCCGCAATCCCACCGTGATCGCCCTGATCCAGCCCTCCTCCCCAACCCGCAATCCCACCGAAACGCTCCGTCGCCCGGTGAACCGGACAC
>DATMVU010000883.1:0-16689 GCA_035562875.1 Actinoplanes sp.
CATCGTTCGGGCCGTCCGGCCCAACCTGACGTTGCCACCCGGTGAGTCGACCGGGTCACTGACCGTAGAGACGTGGTTCCCACCCGGCACCGACCGGTCGAGACTCCAGGTCACCCTACGTCAGGGCGGAGACTTGATCGACCGAGCAGGAGGACCGCGTGAGAGTGATCAGGATCGCGCTGGGCATCACCGGGCGGGGCCCTTCGGAGCGACGGCTGCGGGCCACCGTGGAGGTCCGGCCGGGGTCCGCGCTGACCGCCGATGAGCTGCGGGACTGGCTGGCGCCGCGACTGTCCCGGGCGGAACGGCCGCGGGAGGTCACCATCGTCCGGGGAGCTGCGCCGGACCGCGACCGGGAAACCGGTGCGGGGCCGCTGAGGTGCGTCCGGCGTGGAGGACTGGTGCGAAGCCCGCCACGCCGGACGCGGAGTGTTCAGCTCGGGGAGGACTCTGCCGGGCCGGTGCAACGGTCCGCGGGCGGTCCCGTGACAGTCGTGCGACAGTTCTCGATCTCGCCGGACTGTCATGTGTCTGTCACATGCTTGCGGAGTCATGGTCAAATCGGTCGGCGAAGCTCGGTGTGACAGTGAGGAGCGGGTTGATGACTGCTGTTTCGGCCGGGCACGGCACAGGGGTTCGACTGATCTGCGACGGATGTGGCACGAGTACCGCGTCCGGCGGCTGCGGTCTGCACGACGCCGAGGTCGTCTATGTGGCGATGGAGTCCAGTGGCTGGACCGGTACGGCGTTCGCCCGCGGCCCGCACCACTGCCCCGCCTGCGCGGCCGACCTGGTCACGATGCCCGCCGGGCTCCGTCCGCGGATCACCGGCGGCAGCACCGACCGGGTCGTGACGCGGCTGGAGTCCACCGCCGCGGTGGTGACCGTCACCGGCGACGTGGACCTGGACCTGGCGGTCGAGCTGTGGTCCGCGCTGGAGGCGGCCGCCTCGGCCCGGCTCACCGTGATCGTCGACCTGACCGCGGCCGGGACCGTCGACTCGATCGGGGTCGGCGCCCTGGTCCGGGGGCGCAACACGGTGCAGCGCCGGCGGGGTGAGCTGGTGCTGGCCGGGGCGTCGCCGTTCCTGCAGGCGGTGCTGCGGACGATGCGGCTGGCCACGGCGTTCCCGGTGTTCCGGACGGTGGCGCACGCGCTGACCGTGACCCGCGGCAGAAGGGCTGTGACGAGCGGGACCGCATGCTGATCGCGGTCTGCCGGAAGCCGGGGAGCGCCGATCCGGCCGGGTGCACACCACGGTTCCGGATGTGGCTGGCGTGGCGGGTGTTCTCGGCCCGCACCCATGACCGGCACGGCCGGCATCGGCACCGGACACGGCCGGAGGGCCGGCGTCCCGGCCGGCCCTGAACTGTGGTTTCACCGGTTACGGGCTGAGCGTGTTGTTGCCGCTGCCACCGTGGAGTTCGTCGTCGGTGCCATCGTCGAGGGTGTCGTTGGACGACGGCACCGGGTGACTTCCGGATTCGTGTCACCTCGGGTCCGGGCGCAGTGCGCGCCCGGACCCGTCGTCGGGGTCAGCTCTTGCTGGGCGCGGGGCTGACCGTCGTGGTGAGGGAGGGGACCGTCGCCGTCGGGGACGGTGTGGTGGCGGTGGCCTTGGGCGTGGCGGTCGTCGCCTTGGGTGCCGGGGTGGTGGCCGGCTTCGGCGGCGCGAACTCCGGGCAGGTGCTGCTCGGCTCCGCGTTCGTCAGCTTCAGCGTGCCGAGGGCCTTGACCGACGCCTTGGTGATGTTGCGGACCCCGACCTGGGGGTTGAAGCCCTGGATGGCGCTGGTGTACTTGCCGTCCTCGGCCGGGTAGAGCACCAGGCGCTTGCCGTCGATGTAGGCGCACGCCGAGTCGCCGGCGCCCCAGCCCATGATGTGGTGCCCGCGGTAGGTCTCGTAGAACCCGGGCTTCGGCTTCTTGCCCTCGTCACCACCCGGAGCGACGTCCACGTCCGGCGCGGCCACCACGGTCCGGCCCGTCTGTGCGGGGCTCGCGGCGGCCATCGCGGCGCCGGCCACAGCAAGCACACCGGCGGCGGCGACCAGGACGGTGACCGCCCGTTTCGTTTCCTGATTCATCGAGCTCTTCATTGAAATCATCACCCAACACGCCATTCATCGACGTACGAAAAAGTGTTCCCGGATAGCGCCGTCATGCGTGACACGTTAGCCCGATTCTAGCCCGGAAAATGTTCCGCAACACGGCGCAGGACAGATTTGAAGATGCCAGCAATATCGTTCGTTCCCGCACTTCGTTAATCCGTTAGGTGACACGAAACGCGTTTTTTACTACCGCCGGTGGACACGATTATGCACCCCGGAGGCGATCTGCTTACATGGGACAGAACCTGACAAATCACACGCGCAGAGAAGGATTTCCATGGCTGATGTGAAACGTCGCGACGTTCTGCGCTACGGCGCCGCCGGAGCGACCACCGCAGCGACCGCGCTGGTCGCCGGGCAGGCTCTGGCCAGCCCGGACACCGCGAACACCGGCTCCGACCCGAAGGCGAACCGGAAGCCGGCCGGCCCCGAGCCGGAGGAATTCGAGGAGACGTACCGGGGCAAGCGGATCCGCGGCCGCTACAACTCGGGAGGCCTGACCAGCCTCGACCTCGGGCTCGGCGCCCTGACCAGCCTCGGCGGCGACATCACCCGCACGCTGGGACTAGCCGGCCAGAGCGAGGTCTACGTCAACAACCGGGCGCTGGCGCTCACCGCGATCCCCACCATGTTCTTCCCCACCGACGGCCGACGGCCGTATGTCGGCATCGGACTGATCAGCGCGATCAACCACTACGACCCGGTGGAACTCGAACTGAACCCGAACTGCCTCCGGAAGCTGGGCAAGAAGGTCGTCGACATGCTGGGAGACCTCGAACTGAGCGGCGATGCCGCGCAGGAGCACACGCACTGACGTGTGGCACTGACGATTTCCCGACTGTGAAAGGCACCTTGATCCATGGCCGACCGTAAGAGCATCGCCGCCATGACGAGCGCGGAGAAGACCGCATTCGCCAACGCTCTCCGGACTTTCAAGACCACCGCCGCGCCCAGCGGGCGCCGCTACAACTGGTACATCGACCAGCACATCACGTACTTCGCGCGCACCAACGACCAGATCAGCCACGCCCACCAGGCGCCGTCCTTCTTCCCGTGGCACCGGGAATACCTGCGCCTGCTGGAGCTGGACCTGCAGGGTGTCTCCGGCAACCCGAACCTGTTCATCCCGTACTGGGACTGGACCCAGACGGCCTCGCCGTTCACCGCCGACTTCTGCGGCACCATCACCAACGGCAGCGTCAACAGCGGCAACTTCAGCCCGAACTGGGGCTGGTCGATCTACCGCAGCAGCATCCAGACGAACTTCCTGCAGCGCCGGCTCGGTCAGGGCGCCAGCCGCCCCACCACGGCGGCCGTCAACAACGTGCAGGCCTTCACGGTGTACGACCAGTCGCCCTGGAACGGCACGGTCTCCAACAGCTACCGCAACCGCAACGAGATCGAGCTGCACAACCGGGTGCACAACTACGTCGGCGGGCACATGGGCACCCGGGAGGCGCCCAACGACCCGGTGTTCTGGCTGCACCACTGCAACATCGACCGGCTGTGGTGGCTCTGGCAGCAGAACCGCGGCATCGACACCTACCAGCCGCGTACCGGCACCACCACCCGCGTGGTCGACAACACCGAGACGATGCAGCCGTTCGGCCGCACCCCGTCCTCGGTCCGGGACATCGCCGCTCTGGGGTACACCTACGTCTGAACCCCGCTTCGAGAGGCGGCCAGTCCCGGCCGCCTCTCGCGGTGATCGCCGTTCGTCGATATCGTGCGGGGCGTGAGACTTCGCATCGTGGCCGCCGCCGGCGCCCTCCTGATGGCCCTCTCCCCCGCCACCGCAGCCCGAGCCGCCGACGATCCACTGCTGGACAAGCTCGAGGACATCCCCGGGCTGACGATCGTGTCGGAGACCCAGGGCACCGGCTACCGCTTCTTCGTCCTCACCTTCCGGCAGCCCGCCGACCATCGCCACCCCGGTCGGGGCACCTTCGAACAGCGGGTCACCCTGCTGCACCGCGCGGAGACCCAGCCCGTGGTGCTCTCCACCAACGGTTACGGCCTGGCCGCCAGCCCGCGCCCCACTCAGACCGAGCCGACCGCGCTGCTCGGCGCCAACCAGGTGTCGGTCGAGCACCGGTTCTTCACTCCGTCCCGGCCTGCGCCCGCCGACTGGTCGGACCTGAACATCTGGCAGGAGGCCACCGACGAGCACCGGATCGTCAGCGCCCTCAAGGGTCTCTACCCCACCCGGTGGATCCAGACCGGCGGCAGCAAGGGTGGCATGACCTCGGTCTACCACCGCCGGTTCTACCCGGACGACGTGGACGGCGTGGTCGCCTACGTGGCGCCCAACGACAAGATCAACAACGCGGACCGGGCGTACGACGGATTCTTCGACACCGTGGGTACGCCGGAGTGCCGCACCGCACTCGACGAGGTCCAGCGTCAGGCCCTGCTCCGCCGGGACCGTCTCGTCCCCCGGGTGCAGGCCGCCGCGACCGAGAACGGCTGGACCTTCACCCGGACCATCGGCACCGTGGACCGCTCGTTCGAGATGACGGTCCTCGACACGGTGTGGGCGTTCTGGCAGTACAGCCTGGCCGCCGACTGCGCGGGTGTGCCCGCCGCCACCGCCTCCGACGACGAACTGTACGACTGGATCGACTCGGTGGCCGGCTGGAGCTTCTACACCGACCAGGCCCTGGAGTTCTACTGGCCGTACTACTACCAGGCCGCCAGCCAGCTCGGATGGCCGAGCCTGAGGTTCGAGCACCTGCGTGAGGTCCGGAAGTACCCCGGGCTCTACACCGCGAACGCCTCCCTGCCGAAGGAGCTGCGCCGGGCACACAACCCGCTGCCGATGATCGACGTCGACCTCTGGGTTCGTACAAAATCGGAAAGAATGCTCTTCGTGTACGGCGAGAACGATCCGTGGGGTGCCGAGCGCTTCACGCCCAGCAGACGGGACTCGGCCCTGTTCGTGGCCCCCGGCGCCAACCACGGTGCCAACATCGCCCGGCTGACCCCGGCGGACAACGCCGCAGCCACCGCCCTGCTGCGCCGCTGGGCCGGAGTGGGCACCGGCCTGGCCCCGCAGACCGTCCTCGACCTGCCGATCGACGACCAGCTCGGCGACCGCCGCCGCCTCTGACACTCCGGCCGCCCGGTGTTCCGCCCGTGATGCCCGATAGCATCGCGGCGGAACACCGGAACCGGAAAATCGGAGATATTGTGGCATCGGATGACATCTCGCGCCGCGAGGCGGAGCAGCTTCTCAAGCTCGGCGCCGACGACCGGGTCACCCGGACCTTCGAGGCGATCACCGCCCAGGGCGCCCTGTGGGTGTGGGGCGACGAGGGCGACATCCTGTTCACCGAGGACGGCCGCAAGCGCAACCTCCTTCCGATCTGGCCGTACGCCACGGTGGCGCGCCTGGAGAACGAGGGTGACGTGGACGGCGAGCACCCCATCCGGATCAGCACCGCAACCTTCGTCAAGGAGTGGCTGCCCCAGCTCGACGAGGACGACGCCGACATCGCGATCTTCCCGGTCGAAGAGGTCAACGCGGCAGTGGTGACCCTCGCCGAGTTCCGCAACCGGGTCACACCCGCCCGCCGCTGAACCGGAACCACCCCGCCGGTGTACCCCCGTCTGTAGAGAGGACGGGGGTACGGCGATGGCCTTCCGGCGGGACGTGGCATTCATGCACGAGGTCGAACCGCAGTTGATGCGGGTCAACGGCCAGGAACTCGGCCGCGTCGTGAAACTCCTCGAAGCCGCCCTGCCGGTGCTCACCGGGATCCCGTCGACACTGGTGTGGGAGTCCGGCGCCGGCGACCTCTACCGGCAGCGCCTGCACGAGGCGGAGACCCTCACCCACGAGCTGCGGGAAGGGTTCACACTCGCCAACGGCACCCTGCTCCGGTACGCGGACGCGCTCACCGAGGCGAAACGCGAGATGATCCGCGCAGACGCAGCCGGCAGACGACTCGGCGAACTGATCGACGGTCTCGTCGTCACCCAGAGCGTCCGGGTCCGGGAGAGCGAGCCACTCTCCCAGTGGGAGGACCTGCGCGCCACCACCGGGTTCCTGGACCGGCTGGCCGAACAGGACATCCGGGACCGGGTCGACGCGATCCGCCCCGAAGCCGACCGGCTGTACTACGAGGCGGCCTCCGCGTACACCAATGTCCGTGACATCGAACTGGCCGCCCGCGAGGAGTGCGTCACCGGGATGCAGGAGGCGTACCTGCGGCTGCCGGACTTCCGGGCCGACTCCGGCGCCGCCAAGACGATCATCGGAACCGCGCCCGGGGTACTCGCCGAGATCAACGAGGCGGCCGCGGTGAACACCGGATCCCGGCTGACCGGCCAGGGCGCGGTGCCGCCGTTCCCGCCCTCCGGGATCCACGAGGACATCCGGCAGCGGGTCCGGGCCACCAGCGGCCCGATGCCCGGCGAATGGGATCCGGCGAGCGCCGTCTACGGCAGATACCTCGACCCGGACCACGAACAGCGGTACAAGATGGCCTGGATCGGCACCCAACAGGACCTGATCCAGGCGTCCGCCGCCGAATACGGCATCCCCGCCGAACTCCTCGCCGGCATCGTCTACCAGGAAGCCGGTGGCAAACCCCCGATCGCCGACCACCTCGCCGACTGGGCCCGCCGCCACGGCCTGGACGGCAAGGACGCCGACGACACCTCGTTCGGGCTGATGGGCATCCAGGTCGACACCGCGGCGGTAGCCCTCGGATACGATCCGGCCCACCTCAGTGACAGCCAGCGGTCCGAGATCGTCGCCTCACTGGACGATCCCCGGCAGAGCATCGTCATCGCCGCGAAAGTGCTCGGCGACGCCAAGGACGCCTCCACGTTCTCCGGCACCGACCCCGTCCACATGACCTTCGACCAGCAGAAGGAGTTGGCGGCCCGGTACAACGGCGGTCCCGACTGGGACAAGCCGATCGCCCAGGGCTACGCCGGCGACTTCGCCTCCGCCCGGTACGACGTGAACCGTGTCCTCTACGGCGACTGAATGGGGCCTCACCATGAAAGTGCAGCTCGACTCGCTCAACGGCAACGCCGACGTACTCGTCGAGCTGGCCGGTGCACTCGGCGCCGGCCGGCCGGACGCCGACCTCACCCGCAAAGGGTGCATGGAAGCCCTGCCCGAAGACGTCACCCGGGAGATCCGGGCGTTCGCCGACTTCTCCGCCGACCAGTACCAGGACGTGGTGGCCCTGCTCGCGGCCCTGTCCACCAGACTCCGCGGCGCCGGAACCACGGTCCTCGACACCGACCGGGAGAACGCCGCCCGGATCGACACCTATCTGGCCGGATCCGTCTACGTCGCCCCGGGCCGGCGGTGACCGCCCGGACCCTCGGCGCGGTGGCGGCCTGGCTGGTCACCGTGTTGCTGGACGTGGTCGCGGCCCTCGGCGCCCTGTTCCTGTGGGCGGCCTGGCTGACCGGTGACTACCGGACCGATCGGGACATGCTGGAGAACAGCGGGGTGTGGCTCACCCTGACGGCCCTGATCGCCGGCGGCAGCGCGGCCGTCGCCCTGCTGATCGGCCTCGGCGCGGTCCGGTTACGGTGGCTGCCCCGATGGGCCCCGGCCGTACCGGCCGCGCTGCTGGCCGCCACCCTGATCGCCTACGCCGCGACCCGCATCGCCTAGACGATCCTCTGGCTAGAGGGTGATGACGATCCCGACGATCGGCTTGCGCTTCACGTGGAACGCCTTGGCGAGACCGTTGCCGACACGCGACATGAGGTAGCGGCCGGCGATCAGATCCCGGGCCGCCAGACTCTCCTGCTCGTTGAGGACCCGCGCGGTACCCGGGACCGGCTCCGCCCCGTCGTCCACCCTGCCCCGCAGGTCACAGGCGGTGACCTGCACGTTCGGGTTGTTGAGGATCCGCTTCACCTTCCAGGCGTCGGCCTCGGAGATGACGGTTATGGTGTCGCCTTCGGTGACGTGCCAGACAGCCGTCGAGACGGGAGTGCCGTCCTTACGGTAGGTGGTCAAACTGATCTGCTTCGATGCGGCGAACTGGGCCCCGGCACTCATGCCCGTGATCATATCGGTCCGTCCACTGTCACCCGAAAGCCTGAACCGCCCGCCGAAGGTCCCGAAAAGCAGTGGCGTCCTCCCCTGCAATCTCCTCCCCCTGCCGTGCGGTCGCATAGTCCGCCACCGCCTAAGCGACTTCCTTGCTCCAAGTCCGGGTCCTACCCGCCATCAGCAGCCATCAGCCGCTCACCCAGGTCCGTGATGATCGGATCAGGCAATTCCGGATCTCGGTCCCGGCAGGCGCGGGCGATCCCGAACAGGAAACCCGCCTGCGCTGTCTCCCGGATGAATTCGCGAATGCCGTTCGAACAGAACGGGGCGATTCAGCGCCACCATGAGCAACCCTTCGGCGAACGAGGCGGTGAGCGGCATCGCCGTTCCGGCCGCTCGGCCGAGGAGGGTGATCGGGTCGTCGCCGAGGAGCAGCCGGACCGCGTCCGCATAGGACAGCCGGGAACGTGTCACACCTGCACGGTACGGTCTGCGGACCTGAGGTGGGGAGGTCTCGGTGAACAGTGGATTCGGCTGGCTGCACTGTGACGATGTGGCGGTCATGGCGTGGCAGGACGGGGAGCGGGAGCTGTGGTGGTCGCGGGCTCCGGCCCTCGATCACGGGCTCGAGCAGGAACACTGGGCGACCGCGGTGACCAGCGCGGACACCCTCTCCGACCTGGAGCCGCCGCAGGTGCCGTGGCTGATCGCCAAGGGGCCGGAGTCCACCGGCCGGGCGCTGCTCGGTTCCCCACCGCAGACCCTGCTGCTGCGGCACCGGCAGCGGTTGGACATGGGGCGGGTGGCGGCGGCCCGGTTCGAGCTGGACGCGCTGCCGTTCCTGCTCGCCGAGGCCGGGCAGAACCCGGACCGGCTGGGGCTGCTGCTGTCGCCGTTCCGGGGGCCGGAGCCGGCCGCGCTGGTGGCGGGCTGGCTGCGGCATCTGGGGTCGGCGCGGTTGTGGGCGCGGCTGTGGCTGTGCCGGCACGCCGAGAGTGCGGCGCGGGCGCTGATCCCGGCGGCGGCGGGCAAGGCGGGCAAGGCACGGCAGAACGCGGCGGACGGCCTGCGGTTCCTGTCGGCGGCCGGTCACGGTCCGATCGTGGCCAAGACATCTGCCGGGTACGGGCCGGAGGCGCGCACCCTGGTCGAAGCCCTGCTCACCGGCGTACCAGGGGGTTCGGTCCGGTCTCGCCGCGCACTGCCGGGGATGACCGACGACGAGCTGTCCGAGCGGGCGGCATGGCGGCCGTCCAGGAAGAGCAAGCTGGCGCTGGAGCGGCTGCCGGAGATCCGGGCGCTGGCCGGTGGGGTGGTTCCGGAGGAGCTGCTGCTCGGCGAACTGATGGCGGCGCGCCTGGACGACCCGCCGGAGCCTGCGCCCGGTGACCCGGCCGGTGCGGTGCCGCTGGTGGTGGAGTCGTCGGCGGCAGCGCAGCCGACTGTGCGGGCGCCCGGCCCTGAGCTGGCGGCGCTGATCGCCGGGGCGGACCGGGGCGATCTGGCCGCGTTCGGGCGGGCGCTGCTCGACGCGTGGCTGGACGCGGGCATGCCACCAGCCGAGTCGTGGGCGCTGCTCGCGCAGGCGCACCTCGGTGACGACGCCACGATGGATGTGCTGGCGCCGCAGGTGCGGTCGTGGCCCGCGAGGAGCAGGCACGCCCGGGCTGTCGACGGGTTCGCGGTGCTGGCCACCGTCGGCACCGATGCGGCGTTGCGGCACCTGCTGGCGATCGAGACGAACATGGTGGGTGGGCCGACCAATGAGCGGTGTCTGGTCTATCTCGCGCAGGCGGCCGCGGTGCGCGGGCTGTCGGTGACCCAGCTCGCCGACCGGCTGACGATCACGCACGGGCTGGACGCCGGGGTGGTCGTGGACTACGGGCCACGGTCGTTTCCGGTGATCGCCGACGAGCATCTGGTCGCGCAGGTGGTGAATGCCGCCGGACGGGTGCTGGCCCGGCCGCCGAAGCCGGGGGTGAAGGACACCCGGCCCGCCGCCTACCCGGAGTTCCTGCAGTTCAAGAAGGATCTACGGGCGACTGCTACGGCGCAGGCGGTGCGGCTGGAGAAGGACATGCTGGACCGGCGGGTGCGCCCGGCCCGGGATGTGGCGGGTGTGCTGCTGCCGCATCCGGTCCTCGGGCGGATCGCGCGCCGGCTGTTGTGGGGTGAGTTCGACGGGCGGCGGCTGGTGCGGGCGCTGCGGATCGCCGAGGACGGCAGTCTCGCCGACCGGCACGACGACGTCGCCCAGGTCGACCCGGGTGCGGCGATGGGCATCGTGCACCCCGCCGACCTGGGCGGGGAGCTGGGGGCGTGGGCACAGATCTTCGCCGACTACGAGATCGTGGCACCGTTCCCCCAGCTCGGCCGGGCGCACGTCACGGTTCCCGGGGACGCGGCGGTGTTGCCCGGGTTCGGGCCGCTGGACGCGGATCAGCTGCTCGGGCTGATGCGCAACGGCTGGCACGGCAACGGCTACCACATCCGCAGCGGTATCCATGACCGGATCGGTCACCGGTTGCCGGGCGGGCTGTTCCTGCTGGCCGAGCTGTCACCGGGCATGCCCACATCGGCATACCAGGCGACCGGCGCCCATCGGATCACCGAGATCTGGGTGGACGTCGACGGGTCGGACCACTGGCGCCCGGACCGTCACACCAGAATCGGGGACGTTGATCCGATCGGTCTGTCCGAGGCGCTCGTCGAGCTGTACGGTGCGCGCGGTTGACTTCTCACCAGGTGCGGATGCCGGGCAGGGCCGCGTTCAGGAGGTGGCGGAGTTCGGCCAGGCGCAGCAGGCGGCCGGCGGCCAGGTAACCGATGCCGCCGGCTAGGGCGGCGGCAATGCCGGTGATCAGCGCGCCGGTCCACTCCGACGGGTTCAGGAACGATCGCGAACCCCAGATGGCCAGGGCGGCGCAGGCCACCGCGAGGACGACTGCGGCGAAGACCCGGGCGTGGGTGCGGACGAGCCGCCTCCCGTCGATGTAGCCGAGGCGGCGGCGCAGCACGAACGCGGTCAGGTTGAGGCCGGTGAAGTAGGCGGCGGCGTAGGCGACCGGGATGCCGATCACGATGTCGCCGGGCGGCAGCAGCCATCCGGCGATCGCGCAGCCCAGCACCCCGACGGCCGCGACCGCCACGGTGATCAGGGCGGCCGTCCTGGTGTCCTGTAGTGCGTACAACCCACGCTGGAGGATCATGTAGCTGGTGAACGGGACCAGGGTCAGCCCGTAGGCGGCCAGCACCAGGCCGAGCACCCGTACCGTCGCCGCGTTGCTGTTGCCGTGGTCGAAGAGAACGATCGCGATCTGCGGGCCGAGCAGCAGGAACGCCGCCGAGATCGGGGCCATCACGACGAGCGCGGTGCGGACCGCCCGGGACAGGCCGGTGACGACCCGGTTGTGTTCGGTGCGGGCCGCGTACTGGCTGAGCCGGGGCAGCATCGCCGTCATGATCGAGACGGCGACGACCGCGAACGGGACGTGGAAGATGGCGTTCGCGTTCTGGAACGCGGTGATGCCGCCGGCGCCGCTCCACGACGCCGCCCGGGTCGCCGCGGCCACCATGATCTGCTGGGTGACGACCGCCAGCAGCACCCACAGCCCGAGCTTGCCGATCTGCCGGATGCCGATGCCGCGCGGGTCCAGGTGCAGCCGGATCGGGAAACCGGTCCGGCGCAGCGCCCACACCACCAGTGTCATCTGCGCGAACACCCCGGCCGTGGTGCCCAGCGAGAGCAGCAGCAGGTGCCCCTGGCCGAGGGTGGTGCCGGTGGTGCCGCCGATCACGGCGTAGGTGAGGCCGACAGCGATCACGATGGCACTGTTCACCAGGGGCGCCCAGGCCGGGGCGCCGAACAGGCCACGGATGTTGAGGACCGCGGCGGCGGTCGCGCTGATGCCGTAGAACAGGATCTGCGGGAAGAAGTAGCGACTGAAAACGATCGCCAGGTCCCGTTGTTCCGGGGTGAAGCCGGGTGCGTACAGGTCGATCAGGACCGGGGCGACGGCGATCGCCACCACGGTGATCGTGCCGAGCACGTAGACGATCAGGGACAGCAGGCGTTGCGCGTACAGCACGCCGCCGTCCGACTCGCTGATCGACGCCCGGGTCAGCAGCGGCACCACGATGCTGGCCATGGTCCCGCCGACGACCAGCTCGTACACCTGGTTGGGCAGGGTGTTCGCCACGTTGTAGGTGTCCAGCAGCCGGGTGCCGAGCCCGAGCGCCGCGGCCAGCACGATGATCCGCACGAACCCGGCGACCCGGGAGGCGAGCGTCGCGATCGCCAGGTTCCGGCCCGCCGACCTGATCGAAGATCCTTCTGTCACGGCTCACTGTCTACCGGTCGAGGTCAACTCCGCCCCATCCGGGCTTGCCCCTGACGTGCGGGGAAGGTTCTACCGTGCCCGCCATGCAGGAGATCAGAGCACCACACTGCGCGACCGGTTGGCCGCCCGGATCCCGGCCCGCTCCTGACCGTTCCCGATAACTCACCGGACGAGCGCGGCGGGACGAGTGCGGGGCGCGGCGCGGCACAGCGGCACGGGCGCGGTGCTGCTCACATCCGGGCCGGGCCGGAAATATCGGTTCGGGCGGGCGGGTTGGCGCGGGCATGAGGAAGGCGACGGTGGTGGTCGTGGGTGGCGGGCAGTCGGGACTCTCGGCCGCCTACCACCTGCGGCGACGTGGTTTCGGCAGTGCACTTCACGACCCTTCCGGCGATCGTACGTCCGTCGTGCTGGACGCCGCACCGGCAGCCGGCGGGGCGTGGCGGGACCGCTGGGAGTCGCTGCGGATGGCGACCGTGAACGGGATCTTCGACCTGCCCGGTTTCCCGAAACCTCCGATCGATCCGGACGAACCGAGCCGTACCGCCGTACCGCGCTATTTCTCCTCCTTCGAGGATCAGGCCGATCTGCCGATCGTGCGGCCGGTGCGGGTGACAGCCGTGCGGCCCGCCCCGGACGGCACCCTCAACGTCGAGACCGATCAGGGCCGGTGGTCGGCTTCGGCACTGATCAACGCCACCGGCACCTGGGACAACCCGGTCCGTCCGTGGTATCCCGGAATCGACACGTTCACCGGCCGCCAGTTGCATACCCGGGACTACGTGTCAGCGGCCGAGTTCACCGGAAGACGGGTGGCAGTCGTCGGTGGTGGCATCTCCGCGGTCCAGTTGATCGAGGAGATCTCCCGGGTCGCGACGACGTTCTGGTACACCCGCCGCGAACCCGTCTTCATCGACACCTTCGAACCCGAGGTGGCCGGCCGTGACACCGTCACGAAGGTGACCGCCGACGTCGAAGCGGGTCGCCCGACCGGCAGCGTCGTCTCCTACACCGGCCTGATCTGGACCCCGTACGCCCTGGCCGCCCGGGCCCGCGGTGCCTTGAACCGCCGCCCGATGTTCACCGCGATCGAACCCTACGGTGTCCGCGAGTCCGACGGCTCGTTCACCACCGTGGACACCATCCTGTGGGCGACCGGTTTCAAGGCCGCCCTGTCCCACCTGGATCCACTCGGCCTGCGCAACGACCGGGGCGGCATCCGCATGATCAACACTCAGGTGGCCGCGGACCCCCGTATCCATCTGGTCGGTTTCGGTCCCTCCCAGTCCACGGTCGGCGCCAACCGATCCGGCCGGGACGCGGTGCACGCCCTGCTCAAGCACCTCGCCACCAGCCCGGTTCCGGCAGCCGGGCGGTGACCGGCTCTGCAGGGGTCAGTTACGGACGAAGACCGCCATCCGGCCCGCGGGACGGAACCCGTTCCGTTCGTAGAACGCCGCCGCCGGGCCGCCACGGGCGGTCAGCAGGTACCAGCCGCGCACCGCGGGCAACCGGTCGGCGAGCGCGGCGAGCAGGGCGGTCCCGTGGCCGTGCCGCTGAACGGCCGGGCTGACGCACATCTCCTGGAGCAGGAAGTGGTCGTCGGCGCCGGCGCGTTCGGTGTGGCCGAGGGCGAACCCCAGCAACTCGCCGTCCGGCGTGGACAGGCAGACACCGGTGGATCGCGGGGTGTCGAGGAAGTCGGTGAGCCGCTGGAGCGCATCGCCGGCACGCCAGGACTCGCTCCACGGTGGGGCGTTGAAGGTGGCGGTGTAGAGGGCGGCACAACGGACGAGGTCGTCCCCGGTCAACGTGGTGATCATCGGGCGGAGGCAATCCAGCGGGTCATGAGGCCGGACAGTACCGACAGCGGGACGATGCCCGCACCCAGGATCTGATCGTGGAACCCGACCAGGTCGAAGCGGTCGCCCAGGGCCGTCCGGGCCGTCGAGCGCAGGCGCAGGATCTCGCGGGCGCCGACGCTGTACGCCAGCGCCTGTCCCGGCCAGGCGATGTAACGGTCGGTCTCCTGGCGGACGTCCCGTTCGGTGAGCACGGTGTTGTCCCGCAGGAAGGTACGGGCCTGCTCCCGGGACCAGCCGCGGGAGTGCAGGCCGGTATCGGCCACCAGCCGGGCGGCGCGGAGCGCGGACAGGGCCACCCTGCCGAGCCGGGCCAGCGGCGACGAGTAGAGGTTCAGCTCGTCGGCGAGTTGTTCGGCGTACAGGGCCCAGCCTTCGACGTACGCGCTGAGCCGGCTGTCCACGTACCTCCGGAAGTCGGGTAGCCCGGTCAGGCCCTGGGCGGCGACGATCTGGAAATGGTGGCCGGGCACCGCCTCATGGAACGTGAGCGCCTCCAGAGCGAAACGGGACCCGGTGGTGCGGATGAACACGGTTCCGGGCTGGCTGCCGTCGACCGCGGGCGGGCGGTAGTAGGCGGCGGGCGCGGACTCCTCGTCCCCGGCGGGTACCGGCGCGAAATGGCAAGGGGCCGAAGCCGCGAGGGCGGTGATGTCAGGGGTGCGCGCGACGGCCCGGTCCAGAGCCGCCGCCACGGTCGCCATGATCGCGTCGGCGCCGGTGATCTTCAGGGCCGGGTCGTCGCGCACGTGTGCCCGTACCGCAATCGGGTCTTTGATCTGGAAGGTCTCGGCGCCGAGGGCGGACCACTGGGAATCCAGATCGGCAAGCAGTTCCAGGCCCAGGTCGTGGACCTCGCCGGGGGTGATCGGCAGGGTGGTGTGTGCGGCGACGGCGGCCCGGTAACCGGCCTCGCCCCCGGTGATCGTGGAGATGCCGACGTGATGGTCGTCGCGGGCGGTCTCGAGCAGTTCGGTGTAGCAGTCGGCGAGCCGGCGCATGGCGGCCCGCACGTCGGCCGGACCGGTCCGCGGCAGATGGTTCTCGAGCTGGGTGCGGGCCTGCCGGAGCAGGGCGCGGGTGCTGGGGCGACCGCGGGAGGAGGCGTCGCGGTAGCGGTCGGCGAGGGCGTCGAAGAAGGCGGCGGCCACCGGGAGCCGCTGATCGGATCCGGCCATGAAGTACGACGCCTGCGGTGATCCGTAGACCATCGCGGACGCGTTCGCCTCCCACAGGCAGTGTTCGGCCTCGTCGGCGGCAGTGTCGGCCATCCAGCGGAGCACCGCCGCGTCGACGTCGTCACCGAAGGCGGAAGCCGACCGGGCCACCGCACGGAACCGGTGTGCGGCGGCCCGGTCGGCTTCCGGGCGCGGGTCGGGCAGCAGCGTGTCGTAGGCGGTGAGGCCGACGAGGCTGGCACCCAGCGGGTCGTAACGGTTGAGCCGGCCGAAGAAGTCGATGCCGAGTTCGCGTACGGTCACCGCGTAATGATGTCAGGCGATGGCTCCGTCCAGCCGGGTGCGCAGCTTGGCGAGTGCCTTGGCGAGCAGCCGGGACACGTGCATCTGCGAGATGCCGACCTGATCGGCGATCTGGCTCTGGGTGAGGTTGCCGTAGAAGCGCAGGCTGACGATCTTCTGCTCGCGCTCGTCGAGGCTGGCCAGGGCGGGCCCGAGGGAGATCCGGAGTTCGGCGAGCTCGAAGCCGGTGTCCTCGCCGCCGAGGGTCTCGCCGAGTTCGGTGCCGCCTTCGGTGACCGGGGTGGCGAGGCTCGTCGAGTTGTAGGCGCGGGCGCCTTCGAGACCTTCGAGGACCTCGTCCTCGCTGATGTTCAGGTAGTCGGCGATGTCGGTGACGGTCGGCGAACGGCCGAGGGTGTGGCTGAGGGTGCTGTTGGCGCCGGTGATCGCGAGGCGGAGTTCCTGGAGGCGGCGCGGCACCCGGACGGACCAGGTCTTGTCCCGGAAGTGGCGCTTGAGTTCACCGACGATGGTGGGGATGGCGAAGCCGGCGAAGTCGACACCACGGTCGGCCTCGAACCTGTCGACCGCCTTGATCAGGCCGAGGAGGGCGACCTGCTGCAGGTCGTCACGGGGTTCACCGCGGTTGGCGTAGCGGTTGGCCAGGTGCCGGGCGAGCGGCATCCACGCCTCGATGGCCTGGTCCCGGAGCCGGGGGCGGTCCGGGTGGCCGGCCGGGAGGGCCGCCATCGTGTTGATCAGTGCACTGGCCGGCTCGGTGCTGGCGGCGGCCTCACTACGTACAGCGGTCATGACGGTCATGCGTGTGCTCCTTGAGAACCGGGGCCGGGCTGGAACGCAACCCCCGGTTCCCACCCTTGCTAAGAA
>DATMVU010000884.1:0-14758 GCA_035562875.1 Actinoplanes sp.
GCCGAGCTGGTCCGCGTGACGTCGGGCACTCCGGCAGAGGTAGCGTGACGCGGTGACCGCTGATCACGTCAGCCTGCACGTGTGGCGGGTTCCGCGCCGGGCTGTCGGCTCCGCCTTGTTACGGATGGCCTTCGCCGGTAAGCACCTGGGGAATGTCCGGTTCGGCAAGTTCCTGGGCACCAGCACCGGGTTCGGGCCGGGCAGCACCGACCTGACCCGCTGGGCGGCGGTGACCGTGAGTGACTCCCAGGTGCGGTTCCCGATGTGGGAGGCGATCGCGGAGGGGCAGGCGCGGGTGGATCTGGAGCCGCTGGTGAGCCGGGGCGAGTGGTCGGGGCGGAACCCGTTCCGGACGACCGGGCGGAAGACGGACGGGATGGTGCTGGCGCTGACCAGGGCACGACTGCGGCCGTCGCGGGCGCTGCGGTTCTGGAGGGCGATCCCGGACGTGGCGCGGGAGCTGACGGCGGCTCCTGGTCTGCTGGCCCGGTTCGGGGTGGGTGAGGCACCGATCGGCTGGCAGGGGACGGTGAGCGTGTGGCGCAGTACGACGGATCTGACCGCTTTCGCGTACCGTCAGCCGCGACATCGCACGGTGATCGAGCGTACTCCCGCCGATCGTTGGTACGCCGAGGAGTTGTTCGCCCGTTTCGCGGTTCAGGAGATCAGCGGCGACCGCACCATACTCGGGTGGAGAGAGGGGTAGGGCGATGAGGCTCGTTGCCTGGCAGCCGGATGATCTGCTGCGCCGGCTCGATGACGTGGTGGCCGTCTACGGCGAGGCGATGGGTTACCGCAAGGAGTTGCTGCAGACCCGGCGGGGTTACATCGGTTCGCATGTGCGCCGGCCGGGGTTCCGCGCGGTGGCGACGCTGACTGCGGAGGGTGGTCTGGCCGGGTTCGGGTACGGCTACACCTCCGCGTCCGGTCAGTGGTGGCACGACCAGGTGCGTTCCGCTGTGGACGACGAGTCGCGCCGGTTCTGGCTGGCCGACTGTTTCGAGGTGGTGGAGTTGCACGTGCGGCCGGCTGCACAGGGGCATGGGATCGGTGCCAAGCAGTTGCGGTCTCTGCTGGCGATGGCGCACGGCAAGACGGTGTTGTTGTCAACTCCGGAGGCCGATGAGCAGTCGTCCCGGGCGTGGCGGCTGTACCGGCGGTTCGGTTTCTCCGACGTGCTGCGTGATTTCCTGTTCCCGGGGGATGAGCGGCCGTTCGCGATTCTGGGCCGGGAGATACCGCTGCCCGCAGAAGAGGCCGAAAAAGGCTGATGCGCAAGGTTCCCTGGGTACTGCTGGGCGCCCTGATCCTGGTCCAGATCTGTTATCCCTTGACGAGAGATCAGTCCCGGGCCGCGATCACCGTGGCGACGGTGCTGATCGGGGTGTTGTTGTCGGTGTCGCACGCCCTGCTCACCCGGGGTCCGCTGGCGGTGGCCGCGCTGGTCGGCACGGCGGGGGTGGGCGGTTTCCTGGTGGAGGCGGCCGGGGTGGCGACGGGTTTCCCGTTCGGCACCTACGACTACTCGGGTGAGCTGGGGCCGAAGTTGCTGGGCGTTCCGTTGATCATCCCGCTGGCCTGGACCTGGATGGCCTGGCCGGCGTGGCTGGCGGCGGTGCGGGTGACCGGGAACCGGGCGGCCCGGATCGCTCTGGCCGCGTTCGGTCTGGCCTGCTGGGATCTGTTCCTGGATCCGCAGATGGTCGCCGAGGGTTATTGGAGCTGGCAGGACCCGACGCCGGCGCTCCCGGGCCTGCCCGGCATCCCGGTCAGCAACTATCTGGGCTGGCTCGGCTTCGCCATCCTGATAATGACCGTTCTGTCACTTAAATCCCATCAAAAGCCTGAAGACGATGCGCCGATGTACGCGTTGTGGCTCTGGACCTACGCCTCCTCGGTCCTCGCCCATGCCGTCTTCCTGAACCTGAACCCCGCCTGGGGCACCGTGCTGATGGGCGCCGCGGTGGCCCCCTTAGTGATCAAGCTGCGCAAATGATCATCGCGCTGTTGCTCCTGACCGCGCACACTCTGCTCAACGCGCTACTCCTGCGCCGCCCGGAACGCGACAGGACGACGGAAGAACACGTAGCCGTCCTGCTCCCCCTGCGCAACGAGGCGACCCGGGTGGCCCCCTGCCTGCGCTCGCTGCTCGCGCAGCAGGGCGTCCCGAACCTGACGATCCACGTCCTCGACGACAACTCCACCGACGGCACCGCGGCAGTGGTGCGGGAGATCGGCGGGGACCGGATCAGGCTGCTGACCGGCGCCCCGCCCCCCGACGGCTGGCTGGGCAAGCCGAACGCCTGCCGCCAGCTGGCCGACGACGCGCGGGATGCCGACGTGCTGGTGTTCGTGGACGCCGACGTGGTGCTGGAGCCGGACGCGATAGCGGGCGCCGTCGACCTGCTCCGCACAGCCGGCGTGACCCTGCTCTCCCCGTACCCGAAGATCGTCGGCGCCGGCCGCCTGGTCCAGCCGCTCCTGCAGTGGTCCTGGCTGACCTTCCTGCCGGTGCGCGTCATGGAACGGTCCCCGCGCCCGTCGCTGGCCGCGGCCGGTGGCCAGTGGCTGGTCGTGGACCGGGCGGGTTATCAGCGGGCCGGCGGGCACACCGCCGTCCGCGACGACGTCCTGGAGGACATCGGCCTGGCGCGCGCGGTGAAACGGTCCGGCGGCCGGATCGCCCTGGCCGACGGTTCCCGGCTGGCGGCCTGCCGGATGTACGACTCGTGGCGGGAACTAGCCGACGGCTACGCGAAATCCCTGTGGGCGTCCTTCGGGTCGGCGCCCGGCGCGGCGTTCGTGGTGGGCCTTCTCCTGCTGTTGTACGTCGCCCCGCTGCTGTTCCCGGCCATCGCCCTGTGGGCCTACCTCCTCGGCGTGGCCGGTCGCCTGATCAGCGCGGCGGCCACCGGCGGCCGTCTCGTGGACTCGTTCGCCCACCCACTCTCGGTGGTGCTGTTCGCCTGGTTGGTGGCCCGTTCCCTCCATCGCCGCCGCCGCAATCTACTGACCTGGAAAGGCCGATCGGTATGAGCGACGTAGTGGTGATCGGAGCCGGTGTCGGCGGGCTGGCGGCGGCTCTGCGGCTGGCCCGGGCCGGGCACCGGGTGACGATCCACGAACGGTCGGCGCAGGTCGGCGGGAAACTGGCGGTGTACGAGCGGGACGGCTTCCGGTTCGACACCGGCCCGAGCCTGCTGACGTTGCCACGGGTCTTCGACGAACTGGGCCTGGATCTGCACCCGGAACCCCTGGACCCGGTGGTGCGGCACGTCTTCCCGGACGGCACGGTGCTCGACTCGTCAGCGGATCATCAGGTGTTCCTGGACCGGATCGAGACCGCGCTGGGTGGTGAGGCGGCCGCCGACTGGGACCGGTTCTGGCGGCGGGCGGCCCGGATCTGGCGGGCCTCGTGGGAGTCGGTGCTGCAACGGCCGGTGTCGGCGGCGTCCCTGGCCCGGATGTCGTGGCGGGTGGCCGATCTGGCGGCGATCGCGCCGGGCCGTTCGCTGCGGTCGCTGGGCCGTCACCATCTGCGTGATCCCCGGCTGCGGATGCTGCTGGACCGGTACGCCACGTACACCGGCACCGATCCGCGCCGCGCCCCGGCCGCCCTCGCCGCGATCCCCTACGCGGAGCTGGCGCACGGCGGCTGGTACCTGCCGGGCGGGCTGGGCACCCTGGCCGGTGCGCTGCGCGCGAAGTGCGACGAGGCGGGCGTACGGGTGGAGCTGGGCTCGGCGGTGACGGCGATCGAGGCGGATCACCGGGTCCGCGGGGTGCGACTGGCCGGCGGGGTCTTCGTACCGGCCGACGTGGTGGTCTCCAACGTGGACGCGATCTCCCTCTACCGGGATCTGCTGCCCAGCCCGCGGCGCCTGTCCGGGCTGGCCGACCGGAGTCTGGCCGGGTTCGTGCTGCTGCTCGGCGTGCGTGGGCACACCCCCGAGCTGGCCCATCACACGGTGTTCTTCCCCCGCGACTACGACGCCGAGTTCGACGCGATCTTCCCGGTTCCGGGGCGGCGGGCCCGGCCGGTGGACGACCCGGCGGTGTTCGTGACCCGGGCCGGCGATCCGCAGGTGCGACCGGACGGGACGGAGGCGTGGTTCGTGCTGGTCAACACGCCACGTCATGGCACGGACTGGTCCGCTGTGGACTGGACGCGGCAGGGCCTTGCTCCGGCGTACGCCAATCGGATCTTGAAGGTTTTGGCGGATCGTGGGGTGGACGTGCGGGACCGGCTGGAATTCCTGGAGATCCGGACCCCGGCCGACCTCGCCGAGGCCACCGGGGCGCCGGGCGGGGCGATCTACGGCACCGCCGGCGGCCTGCTGCGCCCCGCCAACCGTGGCCCGGTCGACGGGTTGCACCTGGTCGGCGGCTCGGTGCATCCAGGCGGCGGGCTACCGATGGTGGCCCTGTCCGCCCGGATCGTGGCTGATCAGATCGGGCCTGCCTAGAAGGGCTAAGGCGTCGACCGGGCCGCCAGGAACGCCTTGGCCATCGCCGACGCCAGGTCGGCCGGGTTGCGGGCGGCGATCGCCTGACCACCGGTGGCCTTGGCCATGCTCTGCAGCGCGGTCATGTTGGCGTCCGGCCCGTAACCGACGGCGATCACCGGAACCGGCCGTCCCGGGTCCCGTCCGGCCGCGATCTTCTGCAGGAACTGCTGGTTGGACATGGTGAACCGGGTCCCGCCGTCGGCACCGTCGGTGAGCACGACGACCACGGCCGGCCGGTTCGGTTCGGCGTCCTTGCGCAGGCTGTCGATGCCGTCGAGGACACTCTGGTAGAGCGGTGTCCCGGCGCTGGGGATCGGGCGGTAGGAGCCGATCTTCTCGGCCAGCAGGTCCCGCCGGGGGGTGTCGCCGATCGCGGCGGTGATCGGGCCGAACGGGACCTCCTCGGTGTGAGCCGGGCTGTTCGCCGAGGCCGCGCCGAAGTACCACATCCCGATCGTGGTGTCCTGATCGAACAGATCCGCGGCGCTGACCCCGGACTCGCGCAGCAGGGACGCCTTGGTGTCGGCGCCGGTGCCGATCCGCTCGCCCATCGACCCGGACGCGTCGATCAGGAGCAGCACCTGGAACGCCAGTTTCTCGAACTGCGCCCACTGCTGTGCCGGGGTGAGCAGGCCGGCCGCGGAGTCGGGCAGGCGGGCGCTGCCGGCGGTGGGTTCGGTCCGGAACCCGGCCTCCTCCAAGGCCTTCCGGCTGATCGCCGAGCGCAACTGCTCGACCAACCCGGTCTTCACCCCCTTGCGGACGGCGTACGGGTAGTCGGCCTGCACCATCCCGTCCACCGGCGGCCCACCGGCCAGCGCCACCTTGTGCCCCGCCTTCCGATAGGCGAGGAGCTGCTGCTCGACCATCGGGTAGACGCCGACGGAATAGCTGGCGTCGGTCGGGCTGTCCTGGGTGGCGAGCAGGTTGAGCACCGAGACCGGATCGGCGTCGGCCTCCTCCAGGCGGCTGCGCAGGGTGAGCGCGCGCAGCTGAGCGATCCCCGGGTCCTCGGTGGTCAGAGCCGCCGCCGCATGCACGCCGTGCACGCTGAGCAGCCCGGTGGTGGTGCGCAGCGGGTCGGGCATGGTGACGACCGGGATACGGCCGTCGGTGACCGCCTGCAACAGGGAGGTCCAGGCGGGTTTGCCGTCCTTGGAGTAGAGGGCGACCATCGACTCGGGCGCGGTGAGCACGATCGGAGACCAGGCCAGCGTCGCACCGGACGGCTTGTAGGGGAGTTTCCGCTGGTTGGCGATGGTCAGCCAGGAGCTGGACGAGGGCACCCAGACGTCCGGCCGGTCCTTCGAGTCCAGGGTGACCCCGGACTCCTCGGCCCGGACCAGGATCGGTGCGCAGCGCTGACCGGCCGGTTTGAGACTGTCGGCGGCCGCCCGGATCACGGGTTCGATCTCCGGGGCCACCGCGACGGTCAGCTCCGGGTCGGGGCAGGGTGCGACGGCGGGCCGGCTGACGGAGGGCACCGGTGCGGCGGTGGCCTGGGTGACCGGCTGCACCGAACCGTTGCTCATCAGCTTCCAGGCGACGCCACCCGCGGCCAACAGGACCACGACCACCAGGGCCGCGGACAGGAGCACACGGCTCCGCTCCGGTGGGGGCTCGCTCCACTCGTTGTCGGACATACCACCTAGCCCCGTCGTGTGGGTCGGTACGGATGCCTGCCGGATGCTAGTCCGGCATTCACGTTCTGCAATGGTTCAGTAGGGAAGACGGCAGATGCTGGCACGTTCCGTGAGATTCTCACGGGACCATCCGCGGCTCCGCAACAGCGATCACGATCAATTCGCCGTCGAAACCGAGCCCCGGTGGTTCGCGGCCCCATCCGCCGTACACCTGATCCACCCGGAACCCGGCGGCCCGCAGTGCGGCGCGCAGCTCGGCCTCGCCCCGCAACCGCAGCGTGGCAGTGCTCGCCATCTCCAGCCCGTCGGCGAAGCGGTAGTGGTGGACGACCGGCACGACGCCTCCGGCCGGCGCCGGCGCCTCGGTCCAGGCCAGCACCTCCGAACCGTCGGCGAGGAGGATCGGACGCTCGGTGCCGGCCCGGTCCCAGTCCTGCCAGGGGCGGGCGGCCGGGTCCTGGCCGTCGAAGATCAGCCGGCCGTCGGTGACCAGGACGTCACGCAGCACCCGCAGGGTGGCGGTCCATTCCGGGTCGCTGAGGTGCTGGACGACGTGGCCGGCCAGGAAGGCGGCGTCGAACTGCTGCGCCGGCACCGCCTCGGCCGAACCCTCGATCCATCGGACCAGTTCCGCGCCGGGTTTGCGCCGGGCCGCGTCGAGCGAGGCGGCGGCCGGGTCGACGGCTGTCACCTCGTGCCCGGCGCCGGCCATCGCGATCGCCAGCCGTCCGGTGCCGCAGCCCAGGTCGAGCACCCGTTGCTTGGTGCGGTCGGCGAGGACCCGCATGAAGAAGTCGTGCTCCCAGCCCCAGACACGCTCGGCGTCATGGACCTCGACCAGCCGGGGATCCCGGTACTCGCCATGCCACACATCGATGACACTAGACGTACGGTTGCCGCCTGACCACCCTAAGTGGACTGTTCACAGCGCCCTGACCCCGGCGGGCAACTCACCGGACGCGATGTGGTCGACCACCACCTCACGCAGAGCGGCGGCCGCGTGTGGCAGAACGGCCCCTTTCCGCTGGGCCAGGGCGATGGTGCGGCGCATGCCGGGCGGGGCGAGCGGGGTGGCCCGCAGCAGCGGGCGGTTGGCCAGGACCATGCTCGGCACCAGGGCGACCCCGAGCCCCGCCTCGACGAAGGCGAGCACCGCGTCCATCTCGCCACCCTCCACCGCGAGCTTCGGCGTGAACCCGGCCCGCTCGCAGGCATGCAGGGTGACGTCACGGATGTCGTAGCCGGCCCGGAACATCACCATCGGGGTGTGCCGCAGCTCGACCAGGTCGAGCTGGCGGGCCACCGTCGGCGGCGGACCGGACGCGACCGAGGCCACCACCAGGCTCTCCCGCAACAGTTCCAGGGCGTCCAGCCCCGGATCGGCGCCGTGCTCGGGCTGGACGATCAGGGCCAGGTCGAGGGCGTGCGCGAGCAGGCTGTCGATCAGGTCCTGCGAACTGCCCTCACTGACGTGCAGCTGGATGCCGGGATGGGCCGAGGTGTAGGTGCGCAGCACGGCCGGGACCAGGGAGGAGCAGAGGCTGGGGGTGGCACCGAGCCGCACCTCACCCTTGCGCAACCCGACGATGTCGGCGACCGCGTCCCGGGCCGCGTCGGCGTCGGTGATCATGCGCTGAGCCAGCGGGAGCAGGATCTGACCGGCGACGGTCAGGGTCACGTCACCGCGGATCCGCTCGAACAGCGGTGCGCCGAGTGATGCTTCCAAGGTGTGAATCTGCTTACTCAACGTAGGTTGCGAGACGCCCATTTCGTCCGCGGCTTGGGTGAAATGTCGCAGCTCAGCCACCATGACGAAGTACCTGAGTTGTTGCAGCTGCATACTAATAGCCTACCTCTATGAACTTCCTACCTTTCATGCATTAGACGAATCGCCAGAGCCTTTCTACCTTCAGGGTTGTGGCGGTAGACACGACTTCATCCAAGGCTTCGAAGCCGGCGGGCGCGGCAACGCCCGTCCCGGCCAGAAAGAAGCAACGACCCTCGTCGGTCGTCCTCAAATTCGTCATGGCGGCCAGCGGCACGATCCTGGTCCTCTTCCTCTTTGCGCACGCGGCCGGCAACCTCAAGATCTTCGTGGGGCTGCCGGACTTCGACCACTACGCCGAATGGCTCCGCGAGCTGGGCACGCCCCTGCTCCCGCACGCCTGGTTCCTCTGGATCCAGCGCTTCGGACTGCTGGCCGCGATCGGCCTGCACATCTGGGCGGCCACCGCACTGACCCTCCGGGCCAAGAAGGCCCGCCCGGTCAAGTACGCACACCGGCCCAAGATCCAGGGTGGTTACGCCGCGCGCACCATGCGCTGGGGCGGCGTGATCATCGTGCTGTTCGTGATCTGGCACATCCTCGACCTGACCCTCGGCACGGTGAACCCGGCGACCGGGGACTCGGCCGCCTCCGAGCGGGTGGTCCAGGGCTTCGCCCCCGAGCGGTGGTACGTGACGCTCTTCTACGTGCTCGCCGTGGTGGCCGTCGGCTTCCACCTGCGGCACGGCATCTGGAGCGCGGCCCGCACGATGGGCCAGCAGACGGTCAAGGGTGAGCGCCGGGCCAAGGCGATCGCGCTGGTGCTCTCGGTGGTCCTGGTCGCGATGTACCTCTCGGTGCCGATCGCGGTCACGTTCGGATTGGTGAAGTGAACATGGCTGCTACCGAATTCTGGTCCGAGGGCGAGCCCGTCGTCGACACGGCCGCCCCCGACGGCCCGGTGGAGACCCGCTGGGACCGCCGCAAGTTCAACGCCAAGCTGGTCAACCCGGCCAACCGCCGCAAGCTGACGGTCATCATCGTCGGCACCGGCCTGGCCGGCGGCTCAGCGGCGGCGACCCTGGCCGAGGCCGGGTACCACGTCAAGTCGTACTGCTATCAGGACAGCCCGCGCCGCGCGCACTCGATCGCCGCGCAGGGTGGCATCAACGCCGCGAAGAACTACCGCAACGACGGCGACTCCGTCTACCGGCTGTTCTACGACACCGTCAAGGGCGGCGACTTCCGCGCCCGCGAGTCGAACGTCTACCGCCTGGCCCAGGTCTCGGTGAACATCATCGACCAGTGTGTGGCCCAGGGTGTCCCGTTCGCCCGCGAGTACGGTGGCCTGCTCGACAACCGCTCGTTCGGTGGCACCCAGGTGTCCCGCACGTTCTACGCCCGGGGCCAGACCGGTCAGCAGCTGCTGCTCGGCGCGTACCAGGCCCTGGAGCGGCAGATCGGCCTCGGCAACGTCGAGATGAACGCCCGGCACGAGATGCTCGAGCTGATCATCGTGGACGGCAAGGCCCGCGGCATCGTGGTCCGGGACATGGTGACCGGTGAGATCAGCACCGAGTTCGCCGACGCGGTCGTGCTCGCCTCCGGCGGTTACGGCAACGTCTTCTTCCTGTCGACGAACGCCAAGGGCTGCAACGTCACCGCGTCGTGGCGGGCGCACCGCAAGGGCGCGCTGTTCGCGAACCCCTGCTACACGCAGATCCACCCGACCTGCATCCCGGAGTCCGGCTCGCACCAGTCGAAGCTGACCCTGATGTCGGAGTCGCTGCGTAACGACGGCCGGGTGTGGGTGCCGAAGGCGCAGAAGGACACCCGCAAGGCGTCCGACATCCCCGAGGACGAGCGCGACTACTACCTGGAGCGCATCTACCCGTCGTTCGGCAACCTGGTGCCCCGGGACATCGCGTCGCGGGCCGCCAAGAACGTCTGCGACGAGGGTCGTGGTGTCGGCCCCGGTGGCCTCGGCGTCTACCTGGACTTCGCGGACGCCATCGCGCGGCTGGGCCGCAAGGCGGTCGAGGCGAAGTACGGCAACCTGTTCGAGATGTACGAGCGGATCACCGGCGAGGACCCGTACGAGACGCCGATGCGCATCTACCCCGCCGTGCACTACACGATGGGTGGCCTCTGGGTCGACTACGACCTGCAGTCGACGGTCCCCGGCCTGTTCGTGGTGGGCGAGGCGAACTTCTCCGACCACGGCGCCAACCGGCTCGGCGCGTCCGCGCTGATGCAGGGCCTGGCCGACGGCTACTTCGTGCTGCCGAACACGATCAGCAACTACCTCGCTTCGGGTCCGTTCCCGAAGGTCACCGAGACGGATGCCCCGGTCGTCGAGGCGCGCAAGCAGGTCGAGGACCGGATCGAGAAGTTCCTGTCCATCGACGGCGACCGCACCGTCGACTCGTTCCACCGCGAACTCGGCCACATCATGTGGGAGTACTGCGGCATGGAGCGCACCGAGGAGGGCCTGACCAAGGCGATCGGCCTGATCCGGGCCCTCAAGGAGGAGTTCTGGACCCGGGTGAAGGTGCCCGGCAAGGGTGAGGAACTCAACCAGAACCTGGAGAAGGCCGGCCGGGTAGCCGACTTCATCGAGCTGGGCGAACTCATGTGCATCGACGCACTGCACCGCCGCGAGTCCTGCGGTGGTCACTTCCGGGGCGAGTCGCAGACCCCCGACGGTGAGGCGCTGCGCCACGACGACGAGTTCAGCTACGCCGCCGCGTGGGAGTACTTCGGCGCCGACGGCAAGCCCACGCTGCACAAGGAAGACCTCAACTTCGAGTACGTCCACCCGAGCACGCGGAGCTACAAGTAATGGACATCAAGGTCAGGGTGTGGCGTCAATCCGGCCCCTCGGCCGGCGGGAAGATGGTCACCTACGACGTCAAGGGGATCTCCCCCGACGCGTCGTTCCTCGAGATGATCGACGTGCTCAACGAGACGCTGATCCTCAGCGGTGACGACCCGATCGCGTTCGACCACGACTGCCGTGAGGGCATCTGCGGCGCGTGCAGCATGGTGATCAACGGGGTGGCGCACGGCCCGGAGAAGGCCACCACCACCTGCCAGCTGCACATGCGCAAGTTCTCCGACGGCGACGTGATCGACGTCGAGCCGTGGCGCGCCGCCGCCTTCCCGGTCATCAAGGACCTGGTCGTCGACAGGTCCGCGTTCGACCAGATCATCCAGGCCGGTGGCTACATCTCCGCGCCGACCGGCACCGCGCCGGACGCCCACGCCACGCCGGTCCCGAAGAAGGACGCCGACCTGGCGTTCGAAGCGGCCACCTGCATCGGCTGCGGCGCCTGCGTGGCGGCCTGCCCGAACGGCTCGTCGATGCTGTTCACCGCAGCCAAGATCTCGCACCTCGGCCTGATGCCGCAGGGCCAGCCGGAGCGCGACAGCCGGGTCATCGACATGCTGCAGGCGCAGGACGACGCCGGCTTCGGCGGTTGCACCAACGCCGGCGAGTGCACCACGGTCTGCCCGAAGGGCATTCCGCTGAGCCTCATCGGCCGCCTGAACAGCGACTACCGCAAGGCCCTGATGAAGGGCTGACGCCTTTCCCCCAGGCGGTCCAAGACACCTGGCGCCCGGCACAACGACGTGCCGGGCGTCCGGCTTTTCACCAACCATTTCCCGTACGGGTTTCTAGCTTCTCGTCGGGTCCGCGCGGGGTAGGCGGTCCGTGCCGGCCGACGTCGCGGCCGCCGGGCCGTATGCGTCCGTCACCGGCCGCCCAGTCCCCGATGCAGAAAAGTCGTGAGGCTGTCGATCATCGCGGCCTCATCGCCTCGCTGTTGCCCCCCGAACCACGCCGTCGCCGCGGCGGACAGCGTGGTGGTGAACAGCGACGCCGCCACCAGCGGATCCCCCGGCACGTCCAGCCCGTCCAGATGTCCCGCGATGTGGTGCAGGTCCGGTTCGAGCATCTCCCGGCTGCGCCGCGCGAACTCCTCGTCGACGGTCGCCGCCTGTTGCAGCGCGGACATCACCGCCCGGTTCTCCCGGTAGAAACCCCAGAAGATCTCCACGTGCCAGCGCACCGCCGCGACGTCCCGGAAGTCGGTGAGGTGCCCCGGCTGCCCGGCACTCTCGTCCCCGTGCGCCAGCATGTCCGCGAGCAGCGCTTCGAGCAGCTTCTCCTTGCTGGCGAAGTGTTTGTAGAACGATCCGGTGGCCCGCCCCGCCTCCGCCGTGATGTCCGTGATCTTGGCGTTGAGGTAACCGCCCCGTTCGAACACCCGGATCGCGGCCGCCTTCAGCTCCGCCTCGGTCCGTTCCGCCTGCTGTCTCCGTGTAACCGCCACCACTTGACGGAGGCTATCAGCCATCGTACGGTGAATTCATGTTCAGTGAATCAAAGTTCACCGTAATCGCCGGAGCCGGCCCCACCGGCCTCACCCTGGCCCGCCAGCTCACCCGGCACGGCGTCCCGTTCCGCCTGGTGGAGCAGTCCCCGCAGCCGTTCACCGGTTCCCGGGGCAAGGGCATCCAGCCGCGCACCCTCGAAGTCCTCGACGACCTGGGCCTGCTCGACCGCTTCCAAGCCGCCGGCGCCGACTACCCGCCGATGGTCGCCCACCTGCCCGACGGCGGCGTCCACGAGTTCCGCCTCGACGAACCCCGGGACCCGACACCGGCCGTCCCGTGGCCGAACATGCTGATGGTCCCCCAGTGGCGCACCGCGGAGCTGCTCGCCGAAGGCCTGCCGATCGAGTTCGGGGTCGCGGTCACCGCAGTCACCCAGACCGGCGACGGTGTCGAGGTGACCCTCAGCACCGGCGAGACGGTGCCTGCCCGCTACCTGGTCGCCACCGACGGCGGCCGCAGCACCATCCGCAAGATCCTCGGCATCCCCTTCGAGGGCAGCACCCACGAGGAGGAGCGGATGACGATCGCGGACGTCCGGCTGACCGGCCTGTCCCGCGGCCACTGGCACGTCTGGCCCGCCCTCAAACTGGCCCTCTGCCCACTACCCGGCACTGACGACTTCCAGTTGACCGCCCCACCGTCCACCGGCTCCCCGAACGACCCGGCCACCCCGCCGTCCACCGGCTCCCCGGACGACCCCGACCGCCCCGCCGCACCGCCGTCCATCGGCTCCCCGAACGACCTGGTGGCCGCCGCCGACCCGGGGATCACGATCACCGAGGTGCGGTGGCAGTCCGAGTACCGCGCCAACATGCGGATGGCGGCCCGCTTCCGCGACGGCCACGTCTTCCTGGCCGGCGACGCCGCCCATGTGCACTCCCCCGCTGGCGGGCAGGGACTCAACACGGGCATGCAGGACGCGTACAACCTGGGCTGGAAGATCGCCACCGGCGACTCGGCGCTGCTCGACACGTACGAGGAGGAACGTCTCCCGGTGGCCGCCGCCGTCCTGGGCATCACCACCCACCTGCACCAGCGCCACGTGGACGGCGCCGACGACGCCCTGAACCGCGACGATCCGGCCCTGCGCCAGTTGTCCCTCACCTACCGGACCAGCAGCCTGTCCGCCGAACACCGCCCCGCCCCCGGCACGGTCCGAGCCGGCGACCGCGCCCCCGACGGCCCGGCGGCTCCGGCCGGTTCGGTGCCGCGGCGTGTCTTCGACCTGCTCCGTGGCCCGCATGTCACGGTGCTGGCCTTCCACTGGACCGCGCCGCTGCCGGACTGGGACGTCCCCACCCACGACGCCACCACAGCCGCGGAGAGTTACGACGTCACCGGCCCGACCCTGCTGCTGATCCGCCCCGACAACCACATCGGCTGCGCCACCCACGACCCGGCCGACATCACCGCCTACCTGTCACGGGTGACACCGCGCGCCGCACCAGCAGAACGGTGACCGCGCCGCACCAGCAGAACGGTGACCAGGATCAGCGCCGCCCCCACCGCCAGGGTGAGCTGATCCCCGAGCGCGATCATGGCCGCCCCCAGCGGAATCGTCAGCGCCTGCGGCCCGAACATGGCGGTGTTCCCGGTGGCCGCCACCCGCCCGAGCAGATGCTCCGGGGTACCGGTCTGGATCGCGGTGACCGCCGCGATCAACGCCCAGACCAGCCCGATCCCGGTCAGCACACTCCCCAGGACCATCGACGGCCACCAGGGCACGATCCGCGCCATACAGGCCACCGCGAAGATCAGCGCACCGAGCGCCGCCACCCGAGCCGCCGTCATCCGGGCCAGCAACCGCCCCACCAGCAGCCCCGCCACGATCGACCCGGCACCCTGGGCGCTGGAGAGCACCCCGAGATGGGTGGCGGGCAGATGCAGCCCGTCCACCAGCCGCGACAGCACCGCCGCGTTGGTCAGCCCGGCAACCGCGATGGCCACCGTCGCCACCAGCACCGGCGTCCGCAACGGCTCCTCCGTCAACGGCACCAACCCGGCCCGCACACTCCCCCACCCCAGCCCAGCCTGCCGCTCCCCACCAGAACCACCCACCGCACCGGCAGCCACCCCCGTCTCCCCACAGGCCGGGCCAGCCGCGGCAGTCGAGCCGGCCGCGGCAGTGGGGCTGGCGGGGGTGACTGCCGGGCCGGCAACGGCGGTTGCGGCAGTTGAGCCAACCGCGGCAGTCGGGGTGGCGGCGGCAGTCGGGGTGGCGGCGGTTGCGGCAGTCGGGCCGGCCGCGGCGGTTGCAGCGGCCGGGGTGGCGGCGACGACGGGTGGCGAGGCCGGGGTTCGGCGGAGGAGGGCGTAACAGAGGGCGCTGAGCAGCGGAAGCGCCGCGCAGAGCAGGACCACCGGGTGTGGTCCAGCCCAGGCGTAGAGGCCCGCCCCGGCGAGCGGGGCCAGAAGCTTCATCCCTTCCTGGCCGCTCGATC
>DATMVU010000885.1:0-9074 GCA_035562875.1 Actinoplanes sp.
CTCAGGACGAAGTCCTCGTCCAGCATCCCCCGGACCTCGCTCGCGCCGGCCGTCCCGGGCTCGACGGTCTTGGTGGGCGCCAGCCGGAGCAGGATCTCCTCGGCGACGTCGTGCCAGCTCCGGTCGAACCGGTCGTCGCCCGCCAGGCTCGCGTGCAGGATCTGTTCCGGGAAGAAGTTCTCCACCATCGTGGAGACCTGGTCGGCGGGCACCGCGAACTCGGTCGTGTTCTCGCGGCGGGTGGCGCCGATGATGTCGCCGTCGGTCCGGAACGTCACCGGGGCGCTGACATCGTCGCCGTCGACCGCGTCGTCGGCGGTCAGCGGCCCGCGCGCGTCGGTCACCGTCACGGTCAGCCGGGTGACGGGCTGCACCAGGTGCGAGCCGGACCCGCCGCGGATGTTGTGCGAGTCGCCGAGTTTGGCACCGGCCTCCATCGACTCCATCGGCCGGGACAGGGCCAGGTCACCGCCGAAGCCGCCGCCGGGGCCGACCCGCTGCGGGATGGTGACGCCGAAGCTGATCACGCCGGTGCCGCCGGCGGTGGCCGACGACTTCTGTCCCAGGCTGCCGTCCAGGCGGGTGTCGAACTTGGCGGCGTCGGCACTCTGGTCCACGGTGCCGGCGCCGTCCACCTCGACCTTGCCCTTGATGGTGACCCGGTGCCAGTGGAAGGTGCCGTCGCGGACGTCGAAACTGCGCCCACCGCCACTGAAGAACGACTTCGGTCTCCCGGCCAGCGCCTCCCGGATCTCGGACAGGTCGGGTTTCCGGGACCGCAGCCCCGGCAGGCCCTCCCGCCAGCCGGCCCGGACCCGCTTGCGGATCGCGTCGGTGATGCTCTTCTCCAGGTCCGCCCACACGGCCGCCGGGTCCTCGACGTCGTCGACCCGGTTCAGCAGCTGCGGGTCGGAGGCGTACCCGCCGGGTAGCTCCTCGGTACCCCGGGTGGCCGGGCGCAGCTGTCGCAAGTCGACGTCCTCGCCCACCAGCGGCGCCCGGTCGGTGCCGGCCTGCCAGGACTGTTCGGCGGTCGCCGGGGCGCCGGTGCCCGGTTCCGGCCGGGGCGTCGAGGCCGGGGCGAAGTGCGGGGCCAGCACGTCGGCGATCTGCCGGAGGGTACGGGGGCCGAGCACCGCTCCCGTCGGTGTGAGCGGCGCCATCAGGTCACCGGCGTCGGCCGGGCTCGCCGCCGTGTCCCGCAGCAGCGACCCGGTCCGGGCCGTCAGGTCACGGGCGCCGAGTCCGTGCACCACCTCGTGGGCGTACGTGCGCGGGTCCTGTCCCACCGGCCAGGTGCGCTGGTCCATCTCGCCGTCCGCGGTCACCCGGACCCGGGTGTGCGCCTGCGCCGGGTCGTCGACGAAGACGACAGCCACCCGCATCGGCACGTCCACGCCGGGCAGCCGGTAGCCGGGCCGGTTGACGTGCTCCTGCACACCTTCGAGGGTCCGGGCCCGTACGTCGGCCAGGTCCACGTCGCCGACGGCGGTGAGATGCACCCGTACCGTGAAGGTCCATTCCTGGTCGCCCGGCGTGAGCCGGTAGCGGACCCCGACCAGTTCACCGCCGCCCGCGGGCCGGGTGATCCGGGGGCGTTCACCCGGTGCGCCCGGCTCGATCCGGAACGCCTCGGCCAGCGGCCACCAGCGTTCGGTGTCGACCTCGATCCCGGGTTGGTTGGCCCGCAGCAGCCAGGCCCGGTATTCCCGCGCCGCTTCCTCCGGGGTCAGATCAGGATCGGTCACGCCCTGCCGTTCCGCCTCGGCGAGCAGGGCGCCCGGGGCCAGCGACAGGTCCCGGGCCAGCCGGATCAGGTCGGCCGGGGAGACACCCGCCGTCGTGGCGAGCCGGGTCAGGGCGGCGGTCACCGACGGGCGCCCGAAGGCCCGGCCGTTCGTCACCGCGGCGCGCAGGTCCGCGGCGGCCCGTGCGACCACGAGACGGTCGTCGCCGTCCCGGTCGAGTATCCCGGGCCGGGTGGCTTCGGGCGGCAGCGAGCCCGGGTTCTCCCCCAGTTCCGCGGCGAGCCGGAACAGCCGGTGCGCCCCGCGCGGGCCGAGCGGGCGGCCGAGGTCGAGCAGGTCGTGCGGTACCCGCCCGATCCGGACGCTGAGACCGCGCAGCCAGGCCGGGCTGACCTCCAGCAGCGCCGCGGTCCGGGCGATGGCCGCGGTCGACCAGCCCTTGTCCGGATGGCGGAGTTCCCGGTCCGCGCGGACCGCCTCGGCCAGGTCGAGGGTGTGCGGCCCGGCGGTGCGGGCCTGGTCCACGTCCATCCCGTAGACGTCGGCCAGCCAGCGCCGGGCGGACCGTTGCACGAGCCACGTGTCGTCGAGGTCGTGGACGGTGAGCCCCCGGTCGGCCAGGAACTCCAGCCGCAGCCGACGGTCGCCGGCACCGCCGAGCACGTCGTGCAGCCCGGCCACCGCGGCGTCGATCCGGTCCTTGATCGCCGGCAGCGTCGCCGTCCCGCCGGTCAGCAGTGGAACAACCGGGGCCAGCGCCCGGACCGGCACCCGCAGGTCGGCGGCGAGCCGGTGCAGCAGGTCCGCCGGCACCTTCCAGCGGTCGGCGTAGGTGAGCAGGTCGTCCGGCAGCCCACGCTCCCGGCGGGCGGTGGCGAACAGGTCCGCCGGTGCGGTGTTCAGCCGCCGGGCCAGGGCGAGCAGGCCGGACGGGTCCAGCCAGCCGGCCCGGCCCAGGGCGGGCGCGAGGTCGGCAACCGGGATCCCGAGCCGTTCCGCCCACCAATCGGCGAGTACCCGGTCGGCCTCCCGCTCGGCGTCGGCCGGTTCGTGGTCCGGGGGGCCGGGACGGGCACCGGTGATCAGTTCCCGCCACTGGTCCCCGGTCGGTCCGGCAACCAGCCGCCGCCCCGCGGTGATCGCCCGGGGCAGGGCGTCACCCACCGTGACGACTGCTGCCCGGGCCGCCGCCGCGACGCGGCGCACCTCGTCACCGGCGGTCGCGGGCGGATCGGCCAGCGCGCGGGCGATCCGCCCGAGGTCGGCGTGCACCGCGCGGACGTCGACGCCGAGCGGCCCGCCGTTCCGCAACGCGGACACCGCCCCGGCGACCGCTGCGATCCGGGCGGTGGCGTCCGCCAGCAGGGCGGACAGCGCTTCGGTGGCCACCGCCGGCTGCCCGGCACCGGCGATCACGGCGGCCAGGGCGGTCCGGGCACCATCGATCCGGCCGGCCTGGGCGAGGATCTGCCGGTAGGCGGCCTGCCGGGTCGCCACCTCCCGGCCGGTCAGGTCGGCCAGGTCGACGAGTCCGGTCCGGGCCCGCAGCAGGGCCGTACCGACGGTGGCCGGGCCGTCCGGCGTACCGGCCCGCAGGTAGTCCCTGATGATCCGGGCCAGCCGCCCGGCCGTGGGCCGTTCGCCCTCCGGGAGCGCCGCGAGCCGGTGGAAGACCGGGGCCAGCGGCATCAACCGGGCCGGTGGCACCCCCAGTGCCCGGGCCACGTCCCGGACCACCACCACGTCGGTACGCAGCAGGTATGCCCACTGCGTCACGTCCTCGGCCCGGGCCGGACCGCCCTGCCCCGGGCCGAGCACCGCCACGGTCTCGGCGGCTGTCCGGGTTTCGGCGACGTCACCGAGCACCGGATGCAGCAGCGCTTCCAGGTTCGGATCGGGCAGCAGGTCACGCAGTTGTTCCGCCGGGAATCCCAGCCGCCGGCTCCAGAGTTCCGCACGGGTGCCGCCGGCCGGTGATGCCGCGCCCGCCTCCCGGTCCAGATAGGTGTCGACCGCCTGTTCGGCGAGCGCGGGCGGCAGGGTGGCGAGCAGTTCCAGGCTCAGCCCGGCCTCCTGCATCCGTTGCAGTCCGGGCATCGACTCCTCGAGGTCCAGCTCGACCTCCAGGCTGTCCAGCAGGCGCAACAGCCAGATCAGGCCGGCCTCGTCGTGGACCCCGGCGGGTCTCAGCCGCTCGATCAGCCGCCCGGTCCAGGTGCCGGTGGCCGGGCGCAGACCGGACTCGCCGATCGCCAGCCCGGCCAATATCTCGCCGAGCGGCGCCAGCATTCCGACGGGCACGCCCAGGTCCCGGCTCACCGCGTAGAGCGGCGCCGGACCGGCCAGCCCCAGCTCGCCGGCGGCGTCGTACAGCTCGTCGCCGGTCAGGCCACCGGCGGCCTCGCCCAGGTCGACGAACCGCCGGATCCCGTCCGCGTCCAGGCCGAGCCGTCGGATCAGGGCGGGGGTGTGCACCGGGTGGAAACCGAGGTCCGGGTCGGCGGCGAGCCGCCGGGCCTGGTCCGCGGGCACACCGGCGCCGAGCAGCCAGCCGTGGGCGTCCAGGCGGCTCACCGGCGGCCGGTCGGCGCCGCTGGTCCAGAAACCGTCGACGAGGTGGCCGCCGGTGGCGGCGGACGGTGTCCGGGACGCCGTCGACCCGGAGAAGTGCGGGGCGAGCACTGCGGCGATCTCACCGAGGGCGTCCGAGCCCACTGTGTACGAGGTGAGGGTGTACGCCTGCACCGGATCCGGGCCGGACCGCAGCAGCGCCGTCTCCGGCGGGCGCGCGTCCCGGACACCGAGGTGACGGGCCACCTGACCGGCGTACCAGGCGGGTGGCAGGTGGGCCGGCCAGGTCCGCTGACCGGCGGCTGCCGGATCGCCGACGGTGATCCGGGTGTGGGCCTGATCGTCGGCGACGAACGCGACGTCGACGTGCATCCGGGCGCCGCTGCCGGGCAGCGTGTGGCCGGGTTCGGTGAGGTGCCGGTTGACGCCGTCGGTCACCGCGCGCCGGATCGCCTCCCGCTCGGCCTCCGACCCGCCGGTCAGCGACACCCGCAGGGTGAAGTACCAGATCCGGTCGGTGGCGGTCAGCCGGTACCGGACCGCCGTGCGTTCCCCGCTGTCCACCGGCCGGTCGATGCGGGGCCGCCCGCCGTCCGGGGCCGGGGTGATCCGCAGTGCGTCGCGCAGCGGCGTCCAGCGTTCGGTGTCCACCTCCACGATCCGCATCGCCGGCTGCACGTCCCCCTCCCGGTACGGGCGGACGTCGACCGGTTCCCCGACCTGCGCGGAGATCATCGCCGCGGCGTTCTCCAGCCACGTCCGGACGGCCCACCCGTCGCGGCCGTCCATGTACCGGCCGGAGTGGTCGTTGAGGTAGAAGCGGCCGGTGTGCCGGTCCCGGAGCAGTTCACCGGCGAGCCGGGCCGGACCGGGCCGGGCCTGACCGGCGGCGTCGAACGCGGCGGTGACGCTGGGGTGCCCGCGCCCGCCCAGTGCGGTGCGCAGCCCGTCCCAGGTCAGGGCCGGATCGGCGAGGCTCATCCGCAGGTACAGCTCGCGCAGCTGGGCGTCGGAGATCAGGTCCGCCAGTCCTTCGCCGCCCAGGTAGATCCGCCCGTCGGGCAGCACGGCGAAGTTCCATTGGGCGTTCGGCCGGCCGGCGAAGATCTCGGGGGTGAAGTCGGCGAGCGGCATCAGGTACGCGTTGAGCATCACCCGGTGGGTGTCGTCCAGGTCGTCGGCCGCGACGGCGCCGGTCTCCGCGGCGCGGGGCGGGTCCAGCTCGATCGGCCGGACCCAGCCGGGCGGCATCGGCGCACCCAGGTAGCGGGTGAGCTGTTCCCGGGTCAGCGGTGGCGCCTCGCCGTCGCGGCGCAGCGACTGCCAGCCGTCCGGGCCGGAGCGCAGCAGGTGGACCACCGGCATCCGCCGGGGCTGGGTGTGCCTGACGATCTCGCCGCCCTGCACCGGGACCAGGTCGATCCGCAGCGCCCGGGCGATCAGGGCCTCCGGGTCGGCGGCGGCCAGCGCCGGGCGCAGCCGGGGGTCCGCGGCCAGCGCGGTGAGCATGTCGCCCAGGTCGGCGAAGCCGCTGCGGGAGACACTCCGCTCGATCCGGTCCAGCAGCCGGCCGACCGGCGTGTCGCCGTCCTCCCGGTAGTAGTCACGCAGATGCCGGAGCGTCTCGGGTGAGGTCAGGTCGTCCGCGTCGGCGGACAGCAGTGCCAGGGCGGCGGCCGGTTCGGGGTCGATCAGCCGGGACAGGAGGCCGGCGACGGTGACCGACGACGGCAGCTGGTCGGCGAAACCGGCCGGGTCCTCGGCGAGGCGGCCGGCCAGGAAGGTCCAGAACGACGCCACGTCCGTCACCGATGACGGCAGCGGAACACTCTGCTGGGCCGCGCTGTCCAGCACCACACGTACCAGATGGTCCAGTCCGTCGCCGGTTTCACCGGTGGCCCGCAGTCCGACCGGCGCCGGTTGCCTGCTCTCGGGTGCCGCGTCCGGTTCCGCGTCGGAGAACTCGAAGTCGGAGACGGTGCTGTCGGTGTCGCGGTCCACCTCGGCCGCCGACTCCCGCCAGCGTCGCAGCACCGAGGCGGCCCGCGCCGGTTCCAGCCGGGTCAGGTAGTCAAGGGTGCGGGACTCCTCCGCCGCGGCCCAGACGAGGCCGGTGATCTCGTGTTCGGCGATCGCGAACCGGGTCTTCAGGCCGCCGGCCCAGGCCGGATAACCGGCGGCGAGCGCCCGCAGCGCCGTGGGGTCGACCACCGTGTCGCCGGCGAGCCGGGACGCCAGGAAACCCGCCATCGCGCCCGGTCCGGCGCCCAGCGGCGCCGCCACCGACAGCAGTTCGACGGCGCCGATCCCGAGATCCTCGGCGGCGGCGACCACGTCGCCCGGTAGCCGCCCGGTCCGCAGGGCGATGGTGGCCAGATCCCGGGCCGGCGAGGCGGCGGCCGGTTCGGGCGCGCCGGCGGCCCGGACCAGCCTGGCGGCCTCCCGCACCGCCGTCCGGTCGTCACCCGGGACGCGCAGCGCCTCGACGACCGCCGGGTCTCCGGACAGCTTCCGGGGGTCGGCACCCAGTTCGGCGGCGAGCCGGAACAGCCGGACCGGGGTGACGTCCCACTGCCGGGCCAGGTCCGGCACTTCGACCGGCACCCGGCCGGTCCGCAGACTGAAACCGAGCAGCCAGGGCTCGCTGGCGTCCACCGCGGTGGCGAGCGCGGCGAAGGTCGCCGGTTCCCAGCCGGGATCGTCGCCCTGCCGGGTGAGGTGCCCGCGCAGATCGGTGAAGATCACGGTGGCGGCGGCGATGCCGGCTCCGGGCAGGGCGAGCATCTCGGCGGCGACGGCGGCGTCCACCCCGAACAGGTCGCCGAGCCACGCACGGGCCTCCTCGGCCGCCCGGGCGGGGTCGTTCAGATCGGCGGGGGTCAGGCCACGGTCGGCGAGGAAACTGAGCCGGGCCCCGAGGGCGTCCGGCGGGCCGAGCGCCTCGGGCAGGGCTGCGTTCAGCGTACGCAGCCGGGTGGAGATCTCCTCGGCGCTCGCCGGGCCGGCGTCCCGCAGGTAGCCGAGCAGCGGTTCCAGGGCCCGGACCGGGATCCGGGACTCGATCGCCAGCGACTGGAGCAGGTCGCGGGCGCCCGGCCCGAGGGCGGCGGCCGGCCCGGCGAGACGCAGCAGATCCACCGGGTCGATCCAGCCGCTCGGGCCGAGGGCCGGTGCCAGTACCGCGGCGGGGATCCCGGTCAGCCCGGACCACCACGTCGCCAGTAGTGCGTCGGCGGTCAGGCCCTCGGCTACCGGGGTGCCGCTGCCGGGCTGGTGCGCGGCCAGCCAGTCGCCGGCGTTCGGGCCGTCGGCCAGCAGCCGCCAGGCCTGGAGCCCGTCGTCGAACACGGTCCGCAGGTCGTCCAGTACACCGGCGGCGGTCACGGCGTACAACCGGTGGAGCCGGTCGGTACCGCCGGCCGCGTCGCGCAGCGCCGTCGAGGCCCGGGCCACCGCCTCGGTCACCTGCCGGGCGGCGTCCAGGAACACGGTCCGGGCGGCCGGCTCGTCCCGGGTGCCGCGGGCGGACCGCAGATCGCCGGCGGCCCGGTCCACGATCGCAGACAGCTCCGACCCGGCGGCCCGCGCGGGGACGGCCGCGGGACGGTGCAGCACCGACAGCAGGTCGCGGGCCGCCGCCACGGCCCGGATGCCGTCGGTCAGCGGACCGGCCAGGGCCGGTTCCGCGGCCACCCCGGGCACCGCCGAGACACGTTCCAGGACACCGAGCCGTTCGGCGAGCTGCTCCAGCGCCTTCCGATGGTCGTAGCGGGCGGTCTCCACGGCGAACGGCTCGTACTCCAGCAGGCGGGGCAACCGGGCCAGGCCCGGCCCATCGGCGGCGGGTACCGTGCCGGCCAGCCACAACCCGGCCTCCGCACTCGGCGGCCCGGTCAGTTGCCCGGCCCGCAGGTGGTCGCGGATCATCCGGGCCAGTTCGCCGTCGGTGGGCTGTTGCCCGGCGGGCAGCCGCCCGATCCGCTCGAACACCGGGCCCAGCACGGCCAGCCGGCGCGGATCGGCGAGCAGCCGCCCGCCCACTCCGGCCAGCCGCTCCGGCGAGGTCCGCAGCCGGTACGCCCACCACCTCAGGTCGTCGGGCACCCGGCCGGTCTCGGCGACCAGCTCGACCAGGTTCCGGACGCCGTCCGGGGCCAGCCGGGCCCGTCCGGCGAGACGGCTCAGCTCCGCGGCGTCGACACCGGGCCGGTTCAGCGCCCGGGCCAGCCGGTCGGCCGGCACCTCCAGGCGGTCCGCCCACTCGCCGAGATCGGCGACGGGTTCACCGGCGGCCGGCCCGGCAGTGGGCAGCAACTGCCGCAGCCGCTCCCCCACCCCGGCCGCGGGCAGGTCACCGGCCGCCGCGAAGAGCAGCCGTTCCAGGTAGTTCCCGGCCAGGACGGGCAGCAGCCGGCGCGGGTCGATGCCCAGCCGGTCCTGGTAGCGCTCGATCCGGGTGCCGGGCCGGCGGTCCGGGACACGGGCCGCGTACGCGTCGAGTGCCTCCCGGACCAGTCCGGGAGGCAGGGCGGCGAGCAGTTCCAGGCTCACGCCCGCGCGGCGCATCACGCCCAGCAGTGGGTACCGGTCCGGGCGTACCCCGAGCCGGATCAACCAGAGCAGATCCTCGTCGGTACGTACCCCGGCGCCGGCCAGGTGCTCCCGCAGCCGGGTGGTCCAGGAACCGCCCTCCGCCGGGTCGGCAGCCGTCGCACCGCCCACCACCGCGACCAGGGCCTGCGCGAGGACACGCAG
>DATMVU010000886.1:0-3561 GCA_035562875.1 Actinoplanes sp.
CGCTCGATGATGCGCGAAAGATGCGTCTTGGCATCGTGCATGTTGTAGTGCACCGCTTCTGCGGACATCGCTCCTCCTCACAGCCGGGTTAGCTAAGAGGTTAGTCCGCGGGCGCGGCGACCGGCCATCGTTCACCCGAACGGTGACCGGAGAGCAACCGGATGGCAGTCGGGTAGGACGCACGGCAGCCGATAGGAACGGCAAGCCCGGTCGGTCGCGGCGCCCCCGCCCCGCGGCACGCGAGCCCCCGCCATCACCCCTGGCGGGGGCTCGCACCTCTTTGCCGTCAGCCGAAATCTCAGGATCGGAATCCCGGGCCGCTGCCGAGAAGAGCACTTGACGACGGCTTACGGCACGCCCGGCAGGTGGGGTTCCAATACCGGGGCGAGCAGGCGGGCATAGGCCTCGGTCAGGTGGTTGTTGTCCCGGTAGACCAGAGTGTCGCCGACGACCAGGGGGCATCTGTCGGCGCACAGCCACGGTACCGGGTCGATGACGGTGATTCCGGCCGCGACGGCGGTGGCGCGCTGGATCTCCCGCCAGCGCGGTTCCGGGAGCACTTCGGCTCGCGGGTCGGCGCAGCCGGCGATGTTCGTGGCGTTGCTGCTGAGACAGTCGGCGGGCGCCACCTTCAGGAACGGGGTGTCGCTGAGCAGCACCACCTGCCCGGCGGCGCGTTTCAGGACGGTGAGGCTGCGGGCCCAGCCGGTCTGCCACACCGCGTCCGGGTCGGCGGGTGCTCCGGTCAGTACCTGCCGGTAGTTGACGCTGGACGAGACGACCAGCAGGGCGGGCCGCAGCCGGGTGATCCGGGCCAGCACGTCGGCGCGCCACCTGTCGCATTCCAGGTAGCGGGCCTGGGCGCGGCGTTCGTCCAGGGCGATCCCGGCGGGGCTGCACGAGCTGCGGGTGAAGCTGTACAGACGCCAGCCGTGTTTGCGGGCGAGCGCGTCCATGGCGGGGTACCACTGCAGGGCGTGCGAGTCACCGAAGAGGACGACGGTGCGCCGGCCGGGGGTGTACACGCAGGCGCTGCGCGGCCGGAACGGTCCGGTCAGGCCGACGTGGCAGCCGTCGAGCTGCGGGGCGACCCGCTGGCGGGCCGCCTCGTCGAAACCGGGGGTCAGGTTGCCGGGCAGGTCGGTGGCGGTGTTCGCGTCGACGAGCAGCCGGTTCAGCCGGGCGGCCGGATTGCCGGCGGCGGCGACGACCCGGCTGGTGTCGGGGGCGCTGCCCCGGGCGGCGATCGTCGGCGGGTGCAGGATGCCCGCCCCGGCGAGGGTGGCGGCGGCGGTGACCAGGCCGAGCCCGAGCAGAAGACCACGACGCGGCCGTACGGTCCAGTAGAGCCGCCGTCGTACCGGGTTCTCCAGCAGGTGATGACTGAGTACGGCCAGGCCGAGTGCGGCGGCCACGGTCCCGATCCGGGACTGGAGGCCGTCCGGGGCGGCGAGCACGAGCAACGGCCAGTGCCACAGATACCAGCCGTACGACATCCGGCCCAGCCACCGCATCGGCCGGGTCTCCAGGAGCCGGTTGCCGCCCGCCGCGATGATCGCGATCGTGCCCAGCACCGGGACCAGGGCGGCGACGCCGGGCCATGGGGTGGTCTCGTCGAAGCTGAGGGCCCCGGCGCCGACGACTGCGAGTCCGGCCCAGCCGAGCCACGGCTGCCGCCGGCACGCGACGAGGGAGAGCAGTGCTCCGGCGCCGAGTTGCCAGGCCCGTCCCGGGGAGGCGAAGTAGGACATGTCATACAGCGACCAGGCGAACGAGGCGACCGTGACGGCGGCCAGCAGCAGCCGGCTCCGGACCAGCAGCAGCAACGGCCAGAGCAGGTAGAACTGTTCTTCGACGGCGAGCGACCAGAAGTGCTGGAACGGTGACGGTGCCGGATCCCCGAAGTAGTCGGTGCCGGCGGTGTCGAGGCGCAGGTTCATCGTCCAGGTGGCCGCGGCCAGCCCGTCCGCCGCGAACGTCGCGAACCGGACCGGCGGGGCCAGGAACCAGGCCCCGGCCAGGGTCAGCACGATCACCAGGGTGGCCACCGGCAGCAGCCGGACCACCCGCCGCGCGTAGAACCGGGCCAGGTCGAGCCGCCCGGTCGCGGCGATCTCCCGCCGCAGCAGGCCGGTGATCAGGAAACCGGAGATCACGAAGAACACGTCGACACCGAGGAATCCGCCGGACAGGCCCGGCACTCCGGCGTGGGCGAGGACCACGAGCAGCACGGCGACGGCGCGCAGCCCTTCGATGTCGCCCCGATGGGCGGATGCCGAGCCGCCCGGCGCCGGATCGGTGTGGCGCCGGGTCAGCGTGGCGGTCATCAGGCGTACGCGGCGGCCAGCGCCGGCGGGCGGGCGAACGCCAGCACCGCGTGCCGGCCGAGCAGTTCACCCTCCCGGGTCAGCCCGTCGAACCGTTCCGTCCAGGCGGCCATGGCGGCCTGCTCGTCGGGGCGCCCGGCGTCGTCGAAGACGATGGTGGCCCGGTCCGCGAGCCGCTTCTCGATCATGTGCAGGGCCGGGTAGCGGGCGTCCGCACCGGTCGAGGCGGGTGGCCCGTCGATCAGCACGAAGTCGATGTCGTGCAGGTCGGCGAGGGCTTCCGGGTCGTACCACGGATAGTCGCGACCGTCGATGCCGACCGGGGTGAGCGCGGCGTCGCGTACCTCGGCGATCGCGTCCAGGCCGTGGGCGGTGAGTGCCGCCCGGGTCCGCCCGGCGTAGTCCGTGTCGTGGTCCAGCGAGATCAGCCGGCCGCCGGCCTGTTCCAGCACGTAGGCGATCCACACCGACGAGGTGCCGCTGCCGAGTTCCAGCACCAGGCGCGGCTTGCGGGTCCGGATCAGGTGCAGCAGTTCCAGCAGGTCGGTCGGGTTGAGCGCGAAGTCACCGGAGGACGGCATCGGGGCGCGCGGCGTGAAGCCCTGGAAGAGCTGCACCGTCGCCTCGAACTCGCGGGGCAGGGTGAGCAGCTGGCTGGACGCGGCCTTGCGGTCGGTGACCTGTTTGACCCGGGCGATCGACTCGGCCAGTTCCAGGTGCCGGTCGCCTGCGGTGAGGCGTTCCCGCTCCACCGCGGCGACCAGGCGGCGCTGCATCTCCTCGACGGTGGTCCGCAGATCGCGCTGCGCGGTCAGGCCGGCCCGCTGCATGGTGGCGAGACGCCGGAACAGCAGCAGGAGGCCGGCCACGATGACCCCGCCGAGCAGGGCCAGCATGGTGGTGGCGATGTCGGGGTGCCCGAGGAGGGCGGTGGCCGCGGCGCCGGTGCACAGGACACCGGTGACCGTCAGTACCGCGGCCTGCCGGCCGGTCAGGCGCGGCAGACGGCGGCGGACTCGGCTCATTTTGCTCATGCGGGACTCCTCATCGGTGCACTTCCTCCGGGGTAACGGGGCGGGGACCGGGCCCGTTACGCCCGCGCTGGGCGGGTGCCGGGACTTCGGCCCGCACGAGCCCGGCGATCCGGTCGGCGAACCGGGCCGGCCGGTGGTCGCGGGCCACCGCGGCCCGGGCCCGGGTGCTCTGGGCCGTGTAGCTGCCGGGTTCCGACCGG
>DATMVU010000887.1:0-2616 GCA_035562875.1 Actinoplanes sp.
TCCCGCTCGGAGGTTGCGGACCGGGCGTACCCGCCACGAGCACCGAGGCAGTGCACGGTCAGCCCCTCGGCGCTCCGGCGGTACATCACCTGGTGGGTGCCGGAGCGCTCGCCGTACTCGGCGCTGCCAGGCACGTACCGCTTGTCGGCGTACACCAGCAAGGCGTGGCCGTCGCCGGTGAGCTCACCGATCAGTGCCGCCCATCGCTGCGGGTCCGGCTCCGGCCGTTCGGCGCGCGCCGTACGCAAGATCGGGATCCGCTCGTAGTACGGGACGACCGCGGTGGTGATCCGGCCGGTCACCGCGTCCACCATGAGGCGGTCGCCGACGTCGAAATTGGCCGGCACGCTGCATCCGTCGAAGCGGCGGTGCGCGTAGACCCGCAGGAACGTCCCGGCGAGCCAGTCGGCGAAACCGGGATGCCCGCGCAGGACCTCGCAGGCGAAGGCGTGGTGCAGGTAGGAGAAGACCTCCGGCCTGGCGGGCACCGGGCTCACGACCACGTCCATCCCATCAACTCGCTGATCTTGCGAGCGACACCGTGGTCGTCGTTGCCCGGGATCACCTCGGTGGCCAGAGCCTTGACCTCGACGGTGGCGTTGCTCGTCGCGTACGCGCGGGACGCGGTGCCGAACATCGGGATGTCGTTCGCGCTGTCGCCGAAGACCACCAGGCGCGACGGGTCCACACCGGCCAGCTCGGCGATGCGCCGGACCGCGGTGCCCTTGTCCACCCCACCGGCGGTCACCTGCAGCACGCCGTACCCGGCCGCCTCCGAAGCCTCGAACACCTTCACGTCGACCCCTGCGCCGTACGCCTCGGTGATCAGCTCGGCCCAGCGCGCCACCTGGTCCAGAGCATCGAGACAGACCAGCCCGTACGCGGCGTCCACCGCCACCGGATACGCGGGCATCAGGCGCAGCCGGGTGTCCCAGCCGGCCCGCGCCGCGTGGAAGGCCATCTCGGCTGCGTTGCCCGCCGCCTCCAGGAAGACCACCTGCTCGTTGCCGAGGCGCCCGATCAGCTGCGGCCGGCCACCAGCCGCGCGCAGTGCCGCGACGATCGGACCGGCCAGAACAGCGGGCAGCGTGTGCTCGACCAGCACCTCGCCGGTGTCCGGCCGGGCGATGAGCGCGCCGTTGTAGTAGCCGGCCGGCAACGCCAGCGGCAGGTCCGACAGTGCCTTGGCACTGTCGGTGATGCCTCGCGCCGTGCAGAACGTGAACAGCCCGCCGCTGGCGAGCAACCGGCGCAGCACCGTGGAGGACGAGGTCGCCAGATCTCCGGACGAACCCAGCAGGGTGCCGTCCAGATCCGTGACGAACAGCGCGGTCATCGCCGTGCGTCGGTGAAGTAGGCGCCGACGATGCTGCGCACGGACGAGAACCGGCTCATGTCCGCGAAGTCGTCCGGGTCGATCGGACGGCCGAGCAACTCCTCGATGATGAGCGTGAGGGAGACGAGAGCCAGCGAGTCGACCACGCTGTCCGGGCCGGTCAGCGGCGAGTCCTCGGTAACCCGGGCGGCATCGAACTGTGCGTTGGACTGCACCCAGTCCAGCAACTGGTCGCGGATCTCTGGGGCGGTGAGCATGTGTGGTGATCCTTCGAACGAGAGGGGCGGGCCGGCGCGGAACACCGCGGCCGGCCCCTGATCGGTGATGCGTTCGGCCCGGAGGTCAGCTCTGCGCTTGGACGGCGGCCGGAACGTCGGCCGCGCTGCGGTAACGGCGCAGCGAGAACGTGTCGGTCGCCTTGAGGAAGTCCGACCCGCCGAGACGCGCCACCGGTGCCAGCTTCGCCAGGTCCACCCGCATCGTCTCCGGGTCGTAGACATCCTCGCGGGCGTGGATCGCCCGAACCGTCCCGAGTACGACCCAGCCACCGCCCGGACCGTTGTTGACCTCGATGATCTGCTGCACCTCGCACTCCAGCGCAATGGTCGCCTCGAGGACCCGCGGCGGGCGCACCTTCGTGGACGGCACCGCCGTCACCCCGGTCAGGTCGAACTCCGACTCCGAGCGCGGCAGCGGCACACCGGAGAGGTTGACCTCACGAACGGTCCGCTCGTCGGCGACGTTGATCACGAACTGCGGAACCTCCTCGATGTTCAGCAGGGTGTCCTTCTTCGGGCGCTCGAGTGAGCCGAAGACCGGGCAGAAGAGCACGGTCATCGGCTCGCAGCAGACGCCCATGAAGTACGAGAACGGAGCGAGGTTTGTGATCCCGTCACCGTTGACCGTGCTGATCCACGCGATCGGGCGGGGGAGGATCGCACTGCACATGAAGTTGTAGATCTGCTGCTCGGTGAGATCGGTCGGGTTCAGTTCCATGGTCGCCTCGTTCGGGTCGGGATCAGGCGTTGGTAGGTGCGGCGGGGATGTGGGCGACAGTGCCCGACATGCTGCGGCGCTCGTACTCGGCGAAGCGGGGAACCAGCATGCGGCGCTGGGTCTTGCCGGTGTGCGTGCGGGAGATGACCTCCGCGCCCCAGAGGGTGACCTTCGGCCGCATCCGGACGGGCAGCGAGGCGAGCGCGTCGTCGAGGCGCTCGCGGATCGGCTCGATGTCGTCGGTCTCGACGACGAGTCCGACCTCCTCGCCGTAGATCTCGTGC
>DATMVU010000888.1:0-7651 GCA_035562875.1 Actinoplanes sp.
ATGTCAATCTCTGGGGAAGGGCGGTCAGGCCGTGACGGGGTTGACGATCGCCTGGACGGCGACGAACGCGGCGATGGCGAACACGAGCCAGGCGAAGGCGCGTTGCAGCCGCTGGGTGGGCAGCCGGGTGGCGAGGCGGCCGGCGGCGAGGGAGCCGGTGATCGCGGCGAGGGTGAACGCCGCGGCGATGTGGTAGTCGATGGCCGTGTCGCCGGCGTGCGCGGCGAACCCGGCGGCGGAGTTGACCACGATGATGACCAGGGAGGTGGCGATGGCGGCGGGCATGCTCAGCCCGAGCAGCAGCACCAGGGCCGGGATGATGAGGAATCCGCCGCCGACGCCGAAAAGGCCGGTCAGGAAGCCGACGCCGAGGCCGGCGGCGATGGATTTGGGCAGGCAGCCGCGCCAGTTGATGCCGCCGCCGGGCAGCGCGCAGTCGCCGCCGGAGTCGTCGGTGCCGGCCAGCATCCGCCACCCGGCGATGACCATCAGGGCGGCGAAGCCGACCAGGACCAGGCGCGGGTCGAGGAGCCGGTTGACGGCGGCGCCGGCAAACGCGGCGGCGGCGCCGGTGCCGCCGACGATCCCGGCGATGCGCCACTGCACCAGCCCTGACCGTAGTCGCGGGAGCAGCGCGGTGGCCGACGAGATACCGACGACCAGCAGGGAGGTGGGCACCGCGGCGGCCAGGGTGAGGCCGGTGCCGTAGACGAGGGCGGGGACGGCGAGGATCGAGCCGCCGCCGCCGAGCAGGCCGAGCAGGATCCCGATGAGTGCGCCGAACCCGACAGCGGCGATCATGATCGGTGGTGCCCCGGTCGGCGGCAGACGCTGCAGCGATACGGCATCGGTCTACCGCCGGTCGCCGGTCAGGGCGGTGACTACCTGGTCGAGGTCGGTGCGCGAGCCGCGGTTGTAGGGCAGTTTGGCCAGCAGCATGCCCATCGCACAGGTGTTGGTCAGCGCCGCGAACGCGAGTCCGGTGCCGATGAACGCAGCTACCCATTTGACCGGTTCGGCCAGGGTGCTGGCGAGCACCGCGAGCAGCACGATGCTGCCGGCGACGAGGCGGACCTGCCGTTCCAGGTCCCAGCGTGGTGTGCCGGTGGTGACCGGGGCGTGGGCGGCCTGCCAGGCGGTGATGCCGCCGGTGAGCACCCGCAGGTTCGGCAGACCTGTCCCGGCGAGGGTCTGTTCGGCCTGGCCGGCGCGCTGTCCGGAGCGGCAGACGAGAACGACCTGCTCGTCGAGGTGGTCACGGAGTTCGTCGCGGTGCTCGCGCAGCAGGTCGAGGGGCACGTTGTAGGAGCCGGGGATGTGCGCGGTCTCGAACTCGGCCGGGGTGCGCACGTCGATCAGCCGCGGGGCATGACCGGTGGTGAGCAGGTGCTGCAGGGCGGGGACGTCGAGGGTGGCCGGGGTGCCGGTGGGTGTGGTCATGTGGGGCTGGTGCTCCTGTTCAGTGTCCGGCAACGATGGGCAGGCCGGCGTCGGCGGCGGTGGGGTAGGCGTCGTCGATGTGCACAACCTGGCGACCTGCGCGTTGCAGCAGGCTGGTCGCGGCCGCGGCGCGGTAGCCGGAGCCGCAGTGCACCCAGACCGTGCCGGCGGGCACGTCGCCGAGCCGTGTGGGTAGTTCGGGCAGCGGAATATGGGTGGCGCCGTCGATGTGGTCGGTGCGCCACTCGTTGCTCATCCGGACGTCGAGCAGCACGTCGACGCTGGGTAGGCCGTGTGGCGGTATGCCGGTACGGGCGGCGGCCAGGTCGGTGAAGGTGGCGGTGGTGAGTTCGGTGAGGCGGGTGTCGTCGCCGCCGGACCATTGGTCGGGGCTGCCGATGGCGTGGGCGGCGGGCCGGTCGATACCGATGCGGGCGAGTTCGCGCTGGGCGTCGGCGATCTGCTGGTCGCTGTCGCCGAGCAGGGTGATCGGCGCGCCCCACGGGGCCATCCAGCCGAGCCAGGTCGACATCGGCCCGTCCAGGCCGAAGCTGAGCGTGCCGGTCAGATGCCGATGTGTGAACGCCTTGCGGGAGCGCAGGTCGACCACCCACTCGCCGTCGGCGATCCGCTTTGCGAGTTCGGCAGGGTCGGCCACGGCGATCGGGGTGAGGTCGATCAGGTCGGCGCCGGCGGAGTTGCGGGCGCCCATGTGCGCGTAGTAGGCCGGGTAGGCGTCCAGGCCGGCCAGGGTCTGCTGGACGAAGTCGTCGGTCTCCAGGCGCAGCGCCGGGTTGGCGGTGCGTTCCCGGCCGATGGTGGACTCCGGGGCGTCGGACTGGGTGGCGGAGCAGAAGCTGCCGAAGCCGTGGGTCGGCCACAGGTGGGCGCCGTCGGGCAGCAGGTCGGCCAGTCGGTGGGCCGAGGCGTGCTGGTGTTCGGCCAGGGTGTGGGCGTGCTGTTTACCGAGCAGGTCGGTGCGGCCGGTGGTGCCGAACAGCAGTGATCCGCCGGTGAACACGCCGACCGGCCCGGCGGTGTCGTCGAGGATGTAGGACAGGTGGTGGAAGGTGTGGCCGGGTGTGGCTACCACGCGTACCCGCATCCGCTGGGAGATGGTGATCTCGTCGCCGTCGGTCACCGCCCGGCGGTCGAAACCGACCTGGTCGTCGGCGGCGACCAGGTAGGCCGCGCCGGTCAGCTTCGCCAAGGCGAGGCCGCCGGAGACGTAGTCGTTGTGCAGGTGGGTCTCGGCGACGTGGGTGATCCGCACGCCGAGGCTGCCCGCGAGGGCCAGGATGCGGTCGATGTCGCGTTGCGGGTCGATGACGACCGCTACGTGCCCGTCGTGGGCGAGGTAGCTGCGGTCGCCCAGGGACGACGTCTGTACGACTTCCACGGTCACGTCAGTCATGTGCTCATCTCCTTGTTCGTCGTCGGGGTGGTGGTCAGTGGCCGGTCTCGATCGGGTGTCCGGCCTGCCGCCAGGCGGCGGTGCCGCCGGCCAGCGACTGCACCCGGGCACCCGCAGCGGCGAGCACCCGGGCGGCGGACAGGCTCCTGGCGCCGGAGTGACACACCGTCACCACGTCCTGCCCGGCGTAGCGGGCGGCGATCGCCGGCAGTTCGTCGAGTGGCACGTTCACCGCGCCGGGCAGGTGACCGGCGGCGTACTCGTTCGGGCTGCGCACATCGAGCAGGACCCCGGTGTCCAGCTGGTCGACACGGATCTCTCTCATAGTCACTTCGAAACTCCAATGAGTGTATACCTCGGGGTGTATATTGCGGACATGGTTCGACCATGAACAAGCTGAAGGTGCCGACCCTTGAGCTCAGGCCGGCAACCTTGCGCTCAGGACAGGGACATGAACAGCTTCTCGAGCTCTTCCTCGCTCATCGGCGGCTCCTCGCCCCGCTGCCGGGCGGTCTGACACTCCCGCATCCCGGTAGCGATGATCTTGAAACCCGCCCGGTCGACGGCACTCGAGACTGCGGCCAGCTGAGTCAGCACCCGCCGGCAGTCCTCACCGTTCTCGATCATCGCGATCACCGCGCCGAGCTGTCCCTGCGCTCGCTTCAAACGTGTCAACGCATCCTTGAGCAGGACCGGACTCATCTCCATGGTTACCGCACCTCCTCTTCCAACATACCCCCAGGGGTATCTTGAGTGTCAAGGGTCCGGGTGCGAGTGGGTCGCCGTGATCGCGGCTTGAGGCCTTTCGGCCCTCACTCCAACATACCCCCGGGGGTATCTTCGGGGGCAGAGTTGCCGAAGGTCAGAAAGCGAGAACAGAGATGAAAACCGTCATCGTGGGTGCTGTGGCCGGCGGCATGTCAGCGGCGACTCGTCTGCGCCGCCTCGACCCCGAGGCCGACATCATGGTGTTCGAACGCGGCGAACACGTCTCCTACGCCAACTGCGGCCTGCCCTACCACGTCGGCGGCGTGATCGCCGACCGCGAGGCTCTGCTGCTGCACACACCCGACAGCCTGCACGCCCGCTTCGACCTCGACGTCCGGGTCCGTACCGAAGTCGTCGCCATCGACCGCGACCGGCAAGCCGTACAGGTGCGTGAGATCGACGGCGACCGGCGGTACGAGGAGTACTACGACCGGCTGGTCCTCAGCCCGGGGGCGGCGCCGTTCATACCGGACCTGCCCGGCATCGAACGAGCCATGACCTTACGGTCGGTCACCGACGCCGACCGGCTCGCCACCCTGATCGCCGAGCAACGGCCCAGTACCGCCGTGGTGGTCGGCGGTGGATTCATCGGCCTGGAGACCGCGGAGAACCTGCGCCGCCGCGGAGTGGCGGTCGACCTCGTCGAACTCGACCGGCAGGTGCTCGCGCCACTGGACCCGGAGATGGTCACCGCGGTCCACGCCGAACTGCGCCGCCACGGTGTCCACGTGCACTGCGGCACCGCCCTGACCAAGGTGCTGCCCACCGCCGTCGAACTCACCGGCGGCCGGCACCTCGACGCCGACCTGGTCCTGCTGGCCATCGGCGTACACCCGGAGGCCGGCCTGGCCCGGGCCGCCGGACTGGCCATCGGCCCACGCGGGGGGATCGCCGTCGACGACATGATGCGAACCAGCGACCCGCATATCTTTGCCGTCGGCGATGCGGTCGAGAAGACCGACCGCATCGGCGGCGAAACCACACTGATCCCTCTGGCCAACACCGCCAACCGACAAGGACGCCTCGCCGCCGACACGATCGCCGGCCGGCCCGGCCACCTTCAGGGGCGCCTCGGCACCGCCATCGTGCAGATCTTCGACCTGACCGTCGCCGTAACCGGCTGGAACGAGAAGCGCCTCCGCGCAGCCGGCCGTCCCTACCAGGCGATCCACACCCACCCCGCATCCCACGCCGGCTACTACCCGGGCGCCCAGCCGATGTCGATCAAACTGCTGTTCGACCCCCAGGACGGGCGGATCCTCGGCGCTCAGGCCGTCGGCGGTGACGGCGTCGACAAACGCATCGACGTCCTCGCGACCGCGATCCGCGCCGGCCTGACCGCCGGGGACCTCGCCGACCTCGAACTCGCCTACGCACCCGCCTTCGGATCGGCGAAAGACCCGGTCAACATGCTCGGCTACATCGCCGACAACCTGATCACCGACGGCCAGCACACCCGGCAATGGCACGAACTCGACGACGCCCTCGCCGCCGGCGCCACTCTGGTCGACGTGCGCACCGCCGCGGAACACTCCGCCGGGCACATCCCCGGCTCGATCAACCTGCCTCTCGACGAGCTGCGCGACCACCTCGACGACCTGCCCGGCAGTGACCTGATCGTCTACTGCCAGGTCGGCCAGCGGGGCCACACCGCCACCGCCCTGCTCACCGGCCTCGGCCACGCTGCCGCCAACCTCGACGGCGGCTACCGCACCTGGCAAGCCGGCAACGCGGCACGCCCACCATCAGAGACCCACGAGTCCCTGTACGGCCGCCGCCCGGTGGATGTCGAGGCACCACGGTGCAGCGGGTCGATGGCACTCCCGCGCTGAAGGGGACTTAGTCCTCTACGGCGCAGCCCGCCCCGCCGATACCGTGGGGGGTATCAGAGCCTGTGAGGTGAGCACAATGCGACGGTTGCTCGTACTGGGTGCCGGCACCGCGGGCACGATGGTGGTCAACAAGCTGCGCCACCGGCTGTTCCCCCCGGACTGGCAGATCACCGTGGTCGAGCCCGGCGACACCCACTTCTACCAGCCGGGCTACCTGTTCCTGCCATTCGGCATCTACGCGCCGGCTCAGGTCGTCAAGCCGACCCGGTCGTTGATCGCCGACACAGTGGAACTGATCCGTGGCGAGGTCGACAGGGTGGACCCGGCGGACAATCGGGTGCTGTTGTCCGACGGCCGGTCGCTGCCCTACGACTACCTGGTGATCGCCACCGGCGTCACACCCCGGCCGGACCAGACACCGGGCATGCTCGACGGCGGCCAGTGGCGTCGCAGCATCTTCGACTTCTACACCTACGACGGCGCGCTCGCGCTGGCGCACGCCCTCGACAAGTTCGACGGCGGCCGACTGGTCGTGCACATCACCGAGATGCCGATCAAGTGCCCGGTCGCGCCACTGGAGTTCACCCTCCTCGCCGACGCCCACCTGCGCCGGCGGGGCCTGCGCGACCGGGTCGAACTGGTGTACGCCACCCCGTTGCCCGGGGCGTTCACCAAACCGATCGCGGCCGCGCGGCTCGGCTCGATGCTCGACGACCGGAAGATCACCGTCGAACCGGACTTCCTGGTCGAACGCATCGAGGACAAGAGGCTCGTGTCCTACGACGAGCGGGAGATCGCCTTCGATCTGCTGGTCACCGTGCCGCTGAACATGGGCGCCGACTACGTGGCCCGTTCCGGGCTCGGCAACGAGCTGAACCTGGTGCCCGTTCACCGGCACACCATGCTCGCCAAGGCGTACGACAACATCTTCGCCCTCGGCGATGCCAACGACATCCCGACCTCCAAAGCCGGGTCGGTCGCTCACTTCTCCGTCGAAGTCTTCGCCGACAACTTCGTCGAGTACGCGGCCGGCACCCTGATGACCGGACGCTTCGACGGTCACGCCAACTGCTTCGTCGAGTCCGGCGACGGCAAAGCGCTGCTCATCGACTTCAACTACGACACCGAACCCCTGCCGGGCAGCTACCCGATACCGGTCGCCGGCCCGTTCCGGCTACTCGACGAGACGGCCGTGAACCACTGGGGCAAGCTCGCGTTCCGCTGGATGTACTGGAACGTGCTGCTGCCCGGGCGGCCGATCCCGTTGCCGGCGCACATGTCGATGGCCGGCAAGCACACCCCGTGACCCGAAGGGAGCAGTCATGCCCGTCACCACCATCGCCAGCCGCGACATCCATGTCGACGACGAAGGATTCCTGACCGTCTACGACGAATGGGACCCCGACCTGGCCAGGCAGTTGGCCGCGCAGATCGGCATCGACCTGACCGACGCGCACTTCAAAGCACTCACATTCCTGCGTGACGACTACGCCACCCAGGGTGAGACCGCCACCCTGCGCCGCGTCTCCACGCTGGGCGGGATCCCGACCAAGCAGCTGTTCGCGCTGTTCCCCAAGAAGCCGGCCAAGAAGATGGCCTACATCGCCGGCCTGCCCAAACCACACGGCTGTGTATGAAACGGAGCACCGCCATGACCACTGATGCCGCACCGGCGATCATCCCGAACTTCGACGATGAGCAGAGCACCGGCCGCAAAATCGCCATCATCTGCTCCAAGGGCACCCTCGACATGGCCTACCCCGGCCTCATCCTCGCCAACGCCGCGCTCGGCGAAGGCGTCGAGACCCACCTGTTCTTCACCTTCTGGGGCTTCGACATGATCACCAAGTCGCGGATGGCCGACCTGAAGTTCACGATGTTGGGTAACACCGCCACTCACCTTCCACAGGGGATCGGCAGCCTGCCCGGGATGACTGCTGTCACCACCCACCAGATGAAGAAGCAGATCGCCGACGTGGGAGTGCCGGAGGTGCCCGAGTTCCTGGAGCAGATCGTCGCCTCCGGCGGCCACCTGTGGGCCTGCCGGATGTCGGCCGACATGATGCACCTGGCCAAGCCCGACCTCTACGACGGCGTTGAAGACATCATCAATGCCGCCGACTTCATCGAGAAGACCCACGGCGCGCAGCTCCTGTTCATCTAGGACAACGTCGTGGCCGGCGCACATGGCTGCGTC
>DATMVU010000889.1:0-1508 GCA_035562875.1 Actinoplanes sp.
ATCGACACCACTACCGCCTCCGGCAAGCTGGTGTTCGGCATCTTCGCCGCTCTGGCCGAGTACGAACGCGAGCTGATCTCTGAACGCACCATCGCCGGCCTGGCTGCCGCCCGTGCCCGCGGCCGTAAGGGCGGCAGGCCGTTCAAGATGACGCCCGCCAAAGTTCGCCTCGCTGCCGCATCGATGGGCAAGCCAGGCACCAACGTCGGTGAGCTGTGCAAGGAACTCGGCATCACCCGCCAAACCCTCTACCGGCACGTCTCACCCACCGGCGAACTCCGCGACGACGGCCACAAGATCCTCGACCGTCGGTGACGCAAGGCCCGGTCCGGCTGCGTACGACCCAGGTCGTGGCGCCGCTGACCTGCACCGCTCCCAACATCACGTTGGGCTTGTGGGATGCCGTCGGCAGGCGAAGATGAAAACGAGGGGCGTCGGCCTGTGACTCCTGGTGGCTAGCGCCGGGCGGTGCGGGAGCCGTGCCCGGTTCGTCTGCAGAATGCTCTTTCAGCGCTCGGCCGCGGCCCAGAACGTGTCGAGGAGTGTGTCGAGCGGGATTGCCTCCTGCATCGGCAGGGAGTGGGTGGCGTGTTTCCAGACCTGAATTTGGCCGTCGGGAAGCAGTTCTTGGGCGCGGTCGAGGGCGCTCTCACCGCCGAAGAGGGAGTCGGCGCCCGCCACGGCCACGTACGTCGGCATGGTGAGTCGACGTATCTCTGCGTCGGAGAGCGTGGAGGGAGTGGGGAGCTGCGCGGAGAAATGCTTGCTGCCCGCCTCGATCATCAGCGCGACCGGGTCATCCCCGCCGTCCTCGCCGCCACCGATCTGGGCGAGCGCGTGTTTGCGGATGCCGTCAGGCATACCCGGGAGTGTGGCGACGGTGGCCCACCAGAGCATCTTGACCGGTGGGTACCCGAACGTGAAGACGGGCTCCATCAAGGTGAGCGAATGCACCCGTTCGGGATGCGCCCTGGCGTACGCCGCAGCGGTGGCGCCGCCGAAGGAGTGCCCGACAAGGTGAACGCCGTCGGGGGCCACTTCTGCCAGGACCTGGTCGATCCAAACAGCCTGGTCCTCGAAGGACCTGAACGGGGTGGACTGGACGGACAGGCCGGCGTCCCCTAGCGCGTCGAAGGCGAGGACCCGTCGCTCCTTGGCGAAGCCGGCCAGGTTCGCCTCCCACATCGGTACCCCAGACGACCGGCCAGGAACCAAGGCCACGGGCACCGTATCGGCGGTCTCCGGACTACTCCACTCGTATACCCGGACCACCCCGAAGTCGGTGCGGACATCATGCGTGGCCGACGGTGCCGGGAGTTTGGCCATCGCATCGCTGTAATGCTTGACGTACTCGGTGCGACCCTCCTCGGAGCGGAAGAAGCCGACCTCTGGTTCGCCGGCAAAGGTGCGGTAGATACTCCACGCACCGGCCACGGTCAGCAGGATCACCAGGCACTTGCCCAGCCGACGGGTCCAGCGGCGAGCCCGGCGGGGGCGCTGATCCGGTG
>DATMVU010000890.1:0-6180 GCA_035562875.1 Actinoplanes sp.
TCCCCGTGACGTCCCCGGCCACCCGGCCCGGAGCCGCGACCCACCCCGCGCCCGGCCCGGCCACGCCACTGGGCACATCGGCTCATCGGGTCTCCGGCCCGGCCACGCTGCCGGGTGCGCCCGCCCAGCCGGGGTCCGGCCCGGGTGCGCCGCCCGGTGCCCGTACTCCCGAGCCGGGCCGCCCATTGAGCCTGCTCGGTGATACTCCCGCGCTGTCCGGCCTGTCGTCCGGTCCAGCCCAGACCCGCCGCGGTGAGAACCGCCCCACCGGCGGCGACCTGCCGGAGTTCCGGGCCACAGCCGTCGGAGCCTGGGTCGCGGCGACCGCCCCCGAACGTGCCCGCCAAACCGAGGCACGTGCCGCCGCCCGTCTGGCCGAGGCGGCCCGCCGCAACGCCGGCAAGTTCGCCCCCACCCAGCCCGGAAGCCGCAACACACCCCCGGTGACCATCCCGATCGCCACCCCTCGCCGCGCCAACAGCGGCCCCCACAAGCCCCTGCCCCCACCCGGGCCTGCCCCTGCCGAAACGGCGCCGGCCGCCCCTGCTCCTGTCGAGAAGACGAAGCCTGCCGCGGCCTCGCTCCCGAATCCGGCCGGCGAAGTTCACCTCACTCCCGAACCCGCAGAGCCGAACAGCGACTCAGCCGCGACACCATCGACCGCTCCAAAGCCCAAAGCGTCACCTCGTGTGGCCGAAAATGATCAGCTAGCGGAAGGCGCGACCGACAGCGATCCCACTCCTGTCGCGAATGCCGAGTCCAGCCGAGACACCGCACCGTCCGGCAACCCGGAGGCCGCTGACGGCGAACCCGCCAGCCCCGCCCTCTCCAGCCGGCGGATCTCCCGAATCGCCATGCACACCGGCCCCGCCGCCACCGACTGGGTGGCCACCTCGACGACCAGGATCGGCCCTCCTCCGGTGTGGCCTCCGATCGGCGAGCCGGCCAGAGACCTCATCCCCACCCAGGACCAGCGTTCGCCGGCCGAGGACCGTCGGACGGACGCCGGGCACGCCGCCGAGAAGCCGGTCACCGCCTCTCCTGATGAGAAGCCGGTCACGGCCTCTTCCGGTGACGACCCGGACGCCGACCGCTCGGCCGATGGGAACCTGCCCGTGGCGAGTCCCCCAGGCCAGGATCGTGTGGAGGGTTCCGGTTCGGATCACACCCGAATTCACCACACGGAGGAGACGGCGAACCAAGCCCTTCCCGCGGGCGAATCCGCGGTTCCGAATCCTTCGACGACGGCCGCCGCAGGTATCACGACAGCGGACTCACCGGAGAACGACGAGGTCCTCACCCCGGAAGGCCGGACAGACGGCTTGCTGGGCAGTGATGAGGCCGGCGTCGAGACGAAAGGCCTGGGCGGCGATGTGGTCTGCGCCGAGACGAAAGGCTCGCCGGGGAGTGACGAGGCCGGCGCCGCAGACACCGTGACGAACGGCTTGCCAGAGAGCGACGAGGCCGGCCCCGTTGGTGTCGCGCCGAACGGCTCGCCGGGGAGTACCGAAGCCGGCCCTGCGGCCGCCGTGACGAACGGCGCGACAGCCAGTGGAAAGGGCGATGCTGCGACCAAGGCCACGACGGGCGGGAAGAGGACCGGATCCACGGGAGGCACGGCGCGAAATTCCGCAGCCCGCAGAACCGGTGGTGCAGCGAGTGGGTCCGTGCCGGTCCGGAAGGAGGCGGGTGCAAAGGGCGACGACCGTTCGCCGGTCCGGAGCGGGGCGAAGGGAACGGACGGCCGCCCGGTGCCCGGTGCCCGGCGTACCCCCGTCGCCTGGATCAAGGCTGCGGAGTCGATGGCCGCGCGTTCGGCCGAGCTCCCGGACAAGGGCTCGGCTGAGCACCCGTCAGCACGCCCGGAGGAGAAGAAGGCCGGACGGGCCCTCGACTATCGGGAGGAGGCCGCCGAACTGCTGGCCCGCAGCAACGACCGCCGCCGTCGCCGGACGGTCTCCGGTCAGGCCAAGCCCTCGCCCGGCCAGGCCGAGCCTCCGGCCGGGCCGGCGTTGCCGAAGTCCGGGAGATCCGATTCGCCGAGGCCGGGGAGCAACGGTTTGAGGCCGGGTACTGATAGCTGATGTGCGGAGAAGCGGGCCATCCCGACGGGGATGGCCCGCTTCGCATTGCGGCCGGAAACTGGCCGGAACGGGTCCTACCGTCATGGCATGACAGTCCTCTCCACCCGAGTGCTGAACCGGACCTTCCTGCGCCGCCAGCTGCTGACCGAGCGGGTTCCCCGGCAGGCAGCCGATGTCGTCGGGCATCTGGTGGCGGTGCAGGGGCAGGAGTCGGATTCGCCGTATGCGGGGTTGTGGGCGCGGGCAGCCGGCTTCCGCCGCGAGGACCTGGCGGACCTGCTGCTGGACCGGACGGTGGTGCGGGGCGCGCTGCTGCGGGGCACCCAGCATCTGTGTACCGGTGACGACTACCGCTGGCTGCGCCCGACGCTGCAGGTGCCGCTGGAGCGGATCGCGGGCCGGGCCGGGCGGCTGACCGGTTGTGATCCAGCGGAGTTCGAGCAGGTGGCCGGGGAGATCATGGCGGAGGGGACGTTGACCCGGCCGGAGATCGCGCGGCGGCTGGCGGCCCGGTTCGTGGGGGTGGACGCGGCCGAGCTGGCGTTGGTCGTACACCTGCGGTTCGCTCTGTTGCATCCGCCGCCGGCCGGCATGTGGGGGCATCGGGGCCGGGTGGGTTGTGTTCCGGCGGAGGCCTGGCTGGGGCGGCCGTTGGCCGAGCCGGATGCGGCGGCCCTGGTGCGGCGTTATCTGGCGGCGTTCGGGCCGGCGTCGGTGCGGGATTTCCAGGTCTGGTCCGGGCTGACCCGGACAAGAAGCCTGTTCCAGGAAGGACTGCGGGTTTTCCGGGACGAGGCGGGGATCGAGTTGTACGACCTCCCGGACGCCCCGATCGAGGACGGTACCGGTCCGGTGCCCGTGGTGTTGCTGCCGGAGTTCGACAACGCGGTTCTGGGGCATGCCGACCGGGCCCGGATCCTTCATCCGGGTGATCGTCATCTGGTGATGCCGGGCTGGTCGATCGTGCGCCCGACGGTGCTCGTCGACGGTTTTGTGGAGGCGACCTGGTCGGTGCGGGGTGCGGTGCTGACGATCGAGCCGTTTCGCCCGCTCACCCCGGGGAACCGGGTGGCGGTGGAGGAGCAGGCGGCCCGGCTGATGGGTTTCCTGGCCGCCGGGACGGTGCCGGAGATCGTCTGGGCCTGAAAGAGCCCCCCGTGCTGCCGACACGGGGGGCCCTTTACCGGGGGGAACGGAGTAACCGAAGGGGGGCTTCGTCCGTTAAGTACACTTTACCCCGCAATTGCCGAAGTGGGAAGTCCGAGCAACAAACCGGACAAACAGCACGATCATCGGCTCCGGCCCCGTACGTGCCGAACAACGGTGCCCGGTCCGGCGTAGGCTGTCGGCGTGGCGGATCTTCTGGTGTGGATCGACTGTGAGATGACCGGTCTCGACCTGGGCAAGGACAAGCTCATCGAGGTTGCGGCCCTGGTCACCGATCCGGAGTTGAACGTGTTGGGTGACGGCATCGATCTGGTCATCCACGCCGATGACGCGGCGTTGGATGCGATGCCGCCGGTGGTGCGTGACATGCACGCCAAGTCCGGGCTCACCGAGGAGGTGCGCCGCTCGGCGATCACGATGGCCGAGGCGGAGGAGGCGGTGCTGGCGTACATCAAGGAGTTCGTGCCGAACCCCCGCACCGCACCGCTCTGCGGCAACTCGATCGCCACCGACCGCGGCTTCCTCGCCCGAGACATGCCGGCGCTCGACGCCCACCTGCACTACCGCATGATCGACGTCTCCTCGATCAAGGAGCTGACCCGCCGGTGGTACCCGCGGGTGTACTTCGGCCAGCCCGCCAAGGGCCTGTCGCACCGGGCGCTCGCCGACATCCGGGAGAGCATCCGCGAGTTGGAGTACTACCGCCGCACCATCTTCGTCCCCCAGCCCGGACCGGACGTGGAAGCCGCCAAGGCGATCGCCGCGGGTCTGTAGGTAACCCGCTCGACGGCACCCCGGGGGCTGTCGTTATGATTGGCTGGCACCGCACGGTTGAAAGACCGAGCGGGCATGGTGGTCGTAGCTCAGTTGGTAGAGCACCTGGTTGTGGTCCAGGGGGTCGCGGGTTCAAGTCCCGTCGATCACCCCATGCAGAGAAGGCCTGATCGCACACGCGATCAGGCCTTCTGCTTTGTCAGGTGTCCGGGTTCCGGAGGACTGTCTCGCGAAGCTGGTCCAGAGTCACCCAGATGGCTTCGAGGTGATCGTGGTGGGCGAGATGGGCCTTGTAGTCGGCGATCCAGGTCCCGCAGACCGGGCAGCTCTCCCTGCCGGGCGCCAGGAGACCCTTTCTGATCGGCAGTGGCATGGGGTTGGCCCGGCTATCGGCGTTGATCCAGAGTTCCAGCCAGGTGGTGTCGGCGTCGGTGTCGATCCCCAGAGCGTGTAACACCCGCTGCAGGTTGTTCCAGGAGGGTGGCCTCTTGGCTTTGAAGATCCGGCAGATCGTGGAAGCGGACAGCCCGGTGGCACGGGCGATCTCCCGATGAGTCGGGCGGCGCGCCTCACGACGTGCCGTCGCCAAGCGGCTCAGTAGCACCGCGAGTGGGTCCTGGCCGTTGGCGGGTTCGCCGTCGGTGGTGGGAACGATGAGAGCTGTCATTGTTGTACGCCACGGTGACCTGGGCGGCCGGAGGACCGCTGCCGTCGGGCAACGGTCCGTGCCGTCGTGGGGTCGTCGCGGCTACACCCCCTGCCGTGATGTGCAGGAACGCAGGACCCGGGCGGTCACCTCGCCGGCGATCAGACCGGCGCCACCGCAGATCATCACGACCTCACCCACGGCGAAGCCACGGATCAGCAGGACCGTCGCGAAGATCGCCACGGCCGTGACGACCGCGATGGTGGGGAGCACCGGGCCGTCGGCGAGGATCCGGCGGGCGACGGTGGTGCCCAGCAGGGTGATACCGGCGGCCAGGAGGAGTGCCTCGTGGATCTCGTGGCCGGTGACGAGCATGGCTCCGGTACCGGACAGTACGAGGGCGACCACGACGACGGTGGCCCAGGCGTTGACGTCGCCGCCGGTGGCCGGAGCCGCCGGAGTGGTGCCACCCGGCTGTCCGGGATCGAGTTGCCGGGGTGGCGAAGGGGGGTCCGCCACGGGGGGAGGATTCATCGGGGGCTCTGCCCTTCTCTCCGGACGCTGTCCGGTGTGTACGTCCCGTACGGCGGTGCTCGTACGGAAGCCAGGGCGGAGGGAGTCCATCCCTGGCTGCTGGTCCGGGCCTTTTCAGCGGTTCGAAAAGGGTTCCGTTTTCCTCTGCCGGCGAAGGCGTGCGGGGTCGGCTGATCCGGCCACTGGTTTGGCAGTCCAGGGAACCGGCCTCGTCGCCGTGTTGACCATCTTCCCCTATCGCCCCGAGTTCGAGAGGGCTTGCACGACATTGGAACAAGACCCGTCTCGATGCCCCGGAATGATCATCTCTGGACCATCGACGAACGGGAATCGTTCGACGATGGCAAAGTCGTATGCCGATCAACTCGAACGGATGGCGTCGGGATCTGAACGAAAGAAGGCCCCCCGCTGCCAACGAGGGGCCTTCCGAACCATTCTCCGAATCAGCGGCCCGGACCAGCAGACGGCAATTCGGGCGCCCGCCCGAAATGAGGGCAAGCTCTGCTCAGCTTTCAGGGTTCGCTCGGCTGAGGCCTATAGGCTGCACTACTTCAAGGTGGTCTGCAACCCGATGTTCGTACTTCTGGGTGGGTAATCTGTTTCATCGGATTGCACGGAGTTCGCAGGGGCATGAAACGTACCTCACCCATAAGATCAGCATATGTCCTGATTATTAGCACTCTCGATTACGCAGCGTGTAGATGGAATCGTGATATTGTCTCTTTGCGTCGACAATTCACATACCGCCGGGGTCATATTCCCCCCGCTGCATTGGTTGACCATGGGTCAGTTGTCGCATGCGACTGCCGGTGCTCCAGGGCCGGCCGACCCGGGGCATCCTCAGGAAAACGTGGGTGACCGTCGGTGGAATCCGGATATTCGAAGAGTGACGGTATTTTCGGAAATCCGAGAGCGGATTATTTCATTCGGCTCCCGCATGTATCAGTTATTCATTTTGCCGACCCGGTCATGCGG
>DATMVU010000891.1:0-2930 GCA_035562875.1 Actinoplanes sp.
AACCCCTGGGACAGGTCGTAACGGAGACGCTCACCGAAGAGGCTGAGCGTCCCCGTCCCGGTGCGGTCGCTCTTCGGAGTACCCGACTCCAGAACGCGGCGCAGAAGATCTTCGTATTGGGTGTCGACAACCATCCCGTAAAACTAGCGAAGCTTCCCGCCGATGCCGACGATGCGGCTCGCCAGGTGGTCCAGGGCGGCGAGTTGCGCGTCCCCCAGCGGGGCGTCGTTGTTGCCGCCGGTGACGTGCGAGACCCCGTACGGGTTGCCGTCGGCGAACTTGAGCGGATCGGTGTAACCGGGCGCCACCACGATCCCGCCGAAGTGATAGATCGTGTTGTAGAGGGCGAGCAGCGTCGACTCCTGCCCACCGTGCTCGGTCATGGTCGAGGTGAAACCGGCGTACGCCTTGTTCGCCAGCAGCCCCTGACCCCACTGCGGCCCGAGCGTGTCGATGAACTGCTTGAGCTGGCTGGTCACGTTCCCGTACCGGGTGGGTGTGCCGAACAGCACGGCGTCCGCCCACACCACGTCGTCGGCCGCGGCCTTCGGCTCGTTCTTGGTGGCGTCGAAGTGCTGACTCCAGGCGGCGTTCGAGGCGATCGCCTCGGCCGGGGCGAGTTCGGCGACCTGACGCAGCCGGACCTCGGCGCCGGACTTCTCGCCCGCCTCGGCGAGCCGTCTGGCCATCGCGTGGACGGTGCCGGTTGAGGAGTAATAGATGATCGCGAGCTTCACATCAGCCATACCTCAAGGAGATAACCCCGGCAGGCCAGGTGAAACATTTATAGGTGAAGTTCGCTGCCGTCCTCGTCGTCCAGCCAGACCCCGTCGGTGGCCAGGTAGCGGAACTTGTAGTGCCCCGGTTCGAGGGGCACGCTCACGGTCCGGGTGCCGTTGCGGCGGAGCGCGAGCTCGTGCCGGCCGGGCTGCCAGTCGTTGAAGTCGCCGACCACGCTGACGGTGCCGGCCGGCTCGTCGGCGGGCAGGCAGAAGGTCACCCGGGTCTTGGTCCCGAACAGCTTGCTGCGTTTGATCATGACGTCCTCCAGCCTTCACCGGTACAACGCCGGACCGCCGCGTATGTTGTGCCGATGCATCCCGAACCTCTCGACGAGCTGCGGGTGGCGTCGTTCCGCGACCTCGACACCACCAGCCTCTATGAAATTCTCAAGTTGCGCAGCGAGGTCTTCGTGGTCGAGCAGGAATGTCCCTACCTCGACCCGGACGGACGGGACATCGAGCCGGGAACCCGGCACCTGTGGTTCGAGAAGGACGGAGAAGTCCGGGCGTATCTGCGCATTCTCAGCGACCCCGAAGGCGTCGAACGGATCGGTCGCGTGGTGACCGCCGCCGAGGCCAGGGGCGCGGGACTGGCCGGGCGCCTGATCGCCGAGGCGATCACCGTGATCGGCAATCGCCCCAGCACCCTGGACGCCCAGGCCCACTTAGCCGATTTTTACGGCAGGTTCGGATATGTCGCTGATGGCGAGGAATATCTGGAGGACGGCATCCCCCACATCCCGATGATCAGGGCAGGTTCGACACCAGCTCGGTGACCGACCGCCGGCGTCCCGTGTAGAACGGGACCTCCTCGCGAACGTGCAGCCGCGCCTTCGAGGCCCGCAGGTCACGCATCAGGTCGACGATCCGGTGCAGCTCGTCGGCTTCGAAGGCGAGCATCCACTCGTAGTCGCCGAGAGCGAACGACGCGACGGTGTTGGCCCGCACGTCCGGGTACGGCCGGGCCATCCTGCCGTGCTCGGCGAGCATGGCACGGCGCTCCTCGTCGGGCAGGACGTACCAGTCGTAGGAGCGGATGAACGGGTACACACAGATGTAGGGGCGAGCCTCCTCACCGGCGAGGAAGGCCGGCAGGTGGCTGCGGTTGAACTCGGCCGGGCGGTGCAGCGCCATCTGCGACCAGACCGGCTCCAGGTGCCGGCCCAGCGCGGTCCGGCGGAACAGCCCGTAGGCGTCCTGCAGCGCGTCCGACGAGCTGGAGTGCCACCACACCATGATGTCGGCGTCGGCCCGCAGCCCGGACACGTCGTAGGTGCCGCGGATCGTCACGTCCTTGCCGTCGAGCTGCTCGAACAGCCCGTCGACCTCGGTGGCGATGTCGTCCCGCAGAGCCGGCAGCGGCGTCGTCGCCTTGAACACCGACCACATCGTGTAGCGGATCGTCGCGTTCAGCTCTTTGATGCGGGATGCGTTGGTCTGCTCGGTCATACCGTCTCCTTCAGGAACTTGCTCACATCGTCCGCCGCACGCTCACCACTGGCCACACACACCGGGATCCCGACACCGTCGAAAGCGGCTCCGGCCACCGCGATCCCCGCGGGCAGCGTGGCCCGAAGGCCGGTCACCCGGTCGGCGTGCCCCGGCGCGTACTGCGGAAGTCCACCACCCCAGCGCTGCACCCACGAATCGACGGGTGCCGGCAGCGCGACACCGATCAGGTCACTCAGCTCACGGTGGGCGACGGCCAGCAACGACGCATCGTCGAGCTGCAGCCGGTCCTCCTCTCCCGCGCGGCCGAGCGAGACCCGCACGATCACCGGCCCGCCGGCGGAGGCGGCGAGGTGCGGCCACTTGGTGGTGAAGAACGTGGCCGCCTTGACCAGGGTGCCCTCACCCGGCGGCACCAGGAACCCCGACATGTCCGGTAGATCGACGTCGCCGAAAGCAAAACCGGCCAGGGCGACGCTCGCGTAGTCCAAGCCGAACGACGACCCGAGCAGCCGCGCGGCAGGAGCCGCCGGCACCGCCAGGATCACCGCGTCCACCTCGTCGACCTGCGGCGACGGGACCGGCCCGAAGATCAACTGCCAACGACCGGCGGCGGTACGCGACAACTCCCGCACCGTGGCATCCAGCACCACACGCGCCCCCGACGCAGCGGCGGCAGCCGAGACCAGACGGCTCATC
>DATMVU010000892.1:0-3069 GCA_035562875.1 Actinoplanes sp.
CCCACCAACCAAGAAGAAGACTCATTTCGGTGGTAGATCGACCAAGATCCGGGGTGGTCGGGGTGGAGCTGCCGATGTTGGTCGAGCGGCTACCGAAATCGGTGGGTGGTCGACCAAGATCTGGGCAGGGAGTGGTCAGAAGGAGTGGTCAGAAGGAGTGGTCGGCCGGCTGGGGGCGCTGTCGACCGTGGCCACCGCATTCGGCCCGGCGGTCGCGAGGCGGCCCCGGCCCGCGCTTGCCTCGCGCGACTGCCACAGGGCGACCGGTTCTGACGGTGACCCGCTGCTCGTACCAGAAATCGGTCGTGCCGATAGCCGGGATGACCGTGAGTGACCCGTCAGGCGGAGTCGCGCAGCACCAGTGGTGTGGGCAGCAGCTGGCCGACGGTTTCCGGGTGTTCGCCGCGCAGTTGGCGTAGCACCATCTGGGCAGCGCACGCCCCCAGCTCCTTGGCCGGCTGGTGGACGGTGGTGAGCTGGGGCTGGCAGCGGACCGCCCACGTGCTGTCGTCGAAGCCGACGAGGCCGACGTCGCCGGGGACGCTGCGGCCTGCTTCGCGGAGGGCTTCGAGGGCACCGGCCGCGATGGCGTCGGAGGCGGCGAAGACACCGTCGATGGCGGGTTCGCGTTGGAGCAGGTCGCGCATGCCTTTGACGCCGGAGCCGTAGTCGTAGTGGGGGACGTCGGCGATGAGTTCCTCGTCGAAGAGGTCGCCGAGGGCGGCGCGGAAGCCGTTGAGGCGGTCTATGCCGGAGTCGCGGTCCAGGGCGGCGGCGATCATGCCGATCCGGCGGCGGCCGGTGCTGAGCAGGTGTTCGGTGATGGCTACGGCCGAGCCGACGTTGTCTATCCCGACGAACGGGATGTTCTGGTCCAGGTCGGGCGGGTGGCCGACGAATGCGGCTGGTAGTGCCAGGTCGCTGAGGACCTTGATGATCGGATCTTTTGTTCTGGCCGACACGACTATGGCGCCGTCGACGAATCCGCCGCTCAGGTAGCGGGCGACGCGCTCGTTGTCGCGGGTGGACTCGACGACCAGGCTGACCATCTGGTGGTCGGCCAGGGACAGGGCGGCGTTGGCGCCGAGCATGATCGCGCCGATGTTGGGGTCGTCGAGGAAGAGCGAGTGTGGCTCGTGGGCGACGAACGCGACCGCCTGTGACCTGCGGGTCTTCAGGGCTCGTGCGGCGTTGTTGGGCACGTAGCCGAGATCGGTCATCGCCGTTTCGATGGCGGAGCGGGCTTCGGCGGAGACATAGCCGCCGTTGAGCACGCGGCTCACGGTGCCCCGGGACAGGCCGGCCGCGGCCGCGATGTCGTGCACCGTGGCTCGCTTCTGGGGCTGTGGCCGGGACATGACCTAACAGTAGCCGCCCCGGTATTGACCTCATCGCAGGCCAGTCCTACTGTGTGCACGTTCACACATCCGTAACCGACCTTTAGGCTCACCGAAATGTGTGCACGTGCACACATTTCCTGACCAGGAGTTCTATGAAAACCGCGCGCATGCCGCTCCCGGGTGTAAGCCTGGGTTGCGACTACAACCCGGAGCAGTGGTCGCCGGACGTCTGGCGTGAGGACGCCGCGCTCATGCGACAGGCCGGGGTGGGCCTGGTGGCCGTCAACATCTTCGGCTGGTCCAACCTCGAGCCGAGCCCGGGTGAGTACCGGTTCGACGACCTGGACGAGGTCGTCGAGTTGATGCACGCGAACGGCATCAAGATCAACCTGGGGACCGGTACCTCCTCGCCGCCGCCCTGGCTGACCACCCTGCACCCGGAGGTGCTGCCGGTCGCCGACGACGGTACGGTCCGCTACCCCGGTGGCCGGCAGGCCTGGTGCCCGAGTTCCCCGGTGTTCCGCCGGCGCGCGCTGCACCTGGTCGAGCAGGTCGCCCGCCGCTACGGCGACCACCCGGCGCTGGCCCTCTGGCACGTCTCCAACGAGCTGGGCTGCCACAACGCCCTGTGCTACTGCGAGACCAGTGCCGAGGCGTTCCGTGGCTGGCTGCGCAACCGGTACGGCAAGATCGAGACGCTGAACGAGGCCTGGGGCACGTCGTTCTGGAGTCAGCGGTACGGCGCCTGGGCGGAGATCCGGCCGCCGCGCCGGGCACTGTCGCTGCGCAACCCGGCCCAGCTCATCGACTTCCAGCGGTTCAGCTCCGACGAACTGCTCGGCTACTACCGGGCCGAGGCCGAGATCCTGCGGGCGCACTCGTCGGCCCCGGTGACCACGAACTTCATGGTCACCGCGCACATCCGCAACCTGGACTACTGGTCCTGGGCGCCGGAGATGGACATCGTCGCCAACGACCACTACCTGGACCACCGCCTCGGCGAGCCGGTTCCGGAGCTGTCGTTCGCCGCCGACCTGACCCGTGGCCTGGCCGGTGGCCGCCCGTGGATGCTGATGGAGCAGGCGGCCGGCGCGGTCAACTGGCAGCCGCACAACGTGACCAAGGCGCCGGGCGAGATGATCCGCAACTCGCTGACCCACGTGGCCCGCGGTGCCGACTCGATCTGCTTCTTCCAGTGGCGGGCGTCGGCGCAGGGTGCGGAGAAGTTCCACTCGGCGATGCTGCCGCACGCCGGTACCGACACCGTCGCGTGGCGCGAGGTGCTCAAGCTGTCGGAGATCCTGAACCGGGTCGGTGAGGTGGCCGGTACCGAAGTCGAGTCGGACGTCGCCCTGCTCTTCAGCTGGGAGTCGTGGTGGTCGGCCGAGGGGGAGGCCCGTCCGTCGCAGGCGGTCACCTACCTGGAGCAGGTGCACGCGAGTCACCGGGCGCTGCGCGAGCAGGGTGTGACCGTGGACGTGATTGCTCCCGGCACCGATCTGAGCCGGTACAAGCTGGTCGTGGTGCCGTGCCTGTACATGGTGTCGGACCCGGACGCGCAGGCGATCACCGACTTCGTGGCGGCCGGCGGGAACCTGGCCGTCACGTTCTTCAGCGGGATCGTCGACGAGCGGGACCGGATCCGGCTCGGCGGGTACCCCGGGGCGTTCAAGGAGGTGCTGGGTGTGGTGGCCGAGGAGTTCGCGCCGCTGCTGCCCGGTACCGAGGT